>JAQUFK010000002.1 GCA_028684695.1 Methanosarcinaceae archaeon
CCCGAGGACAGCGAGACTCTTGAAAAACTGGCCGCAACTGCTATTACAGGCAAAGGCGCTGAGGCTAACAAAGATCAGCTCTCAGCTCTGGCCGTAAAAGCAGTCAGGGCGGTTGTAGAAGAAAATGAAGGGGAAATCACAGCCGATATCGGGGACGTTAAGATCGAGAAAAGAGCAGGAGGCAGCATTCAGGATTCCGAGATTGTCGAAGGGGTAATCCTTGACAAAGAACGTGTTCATCCAAGTATGCCTGAGCTTGTTGAAAACGCAAAGATCCTCCTCTTAAGTGTCCCGATTGAACTTAAGAAAACCGAGACAAAAGCTGAGATTAAGATTTCAGCTCCGGATCAGATGCAGCTTTTCCTGGACCAGGAAGAAGCAATGCTCAAGGAAATGGTGGATAAGGTAATCAAAACTGGTGCAAACGCAGTCTTTTGCCAGAAAGGAATCGATGACCTTGCCCAATACTATCTGACAAAGGCAGGCATTTTTGCAATGCGGAGGGTTAAAAAGAGTGATATGGACAAACTCTCCCGGGCAACCGGAGCAAAAGTTATTACAAGCCTTGACGAGATTGAGGAATCTGATCTTGGTTTTGCAGGTCAGGTCGAAGAAAAGGATGTTACAGGCTCCAGAATGACCTTTGTTACGGGGTGCGAAAACAGCAAATCAACTTCCATTCTCCTCCGCGGCGGGACCGAACACGTTGTAGAAGGGCTTGAAAGAGCGCTTGAAGATGCGCTTCGTGTTGTAGGAGTGGCCCTTGAAGACCAGAAGATTGTAGTAGGCGGGGGAGCTCCTGAAATCGAGCTTGCCTTAAGGCTTAAGGAATACGCTGCAACCCTCAAAGGCAGGGAACAGCTTGCTGTTACAAAGTTTGCCGAATCGCTAGAAGTAATCCCCTTAACTCTTGCAGAAAACGCTGGACTCGATCCTATCGACATGCTTGTTGAACTGCGTTCTCAGCACGAGAAAGGAAACAAACAGGCAGGCTTGAACGTCTATACCGGTAAAGTAGAAAATATGTTCGAAAACAACGTCCTCGAACCTCTCAGAATCAAGACCCAAGCTGTAAATGCAGCCACAGAGGTTGCAATTATGATCCTTAGAATCGATGATGTAATTGCTTCTTCAGGAATGGGGCCCGATGGCGCTCCGATGCCTGAAATGGATATGTAATTTTAAAAAAACTCCTTGCTTTGGGCCGAAAACTTATCGGCCCTTCTTTTTTCAAGTTTTTTTTATCTAGCTTCATAGCAGGAGATTTCTCTTGCATCTACAAGCACGGGTTTTCCGATTTCGTTTGAGATTACAGTTTGAACCCTGGCCATACACCTGCATTTGAGCTGGATTTTGGCAGTTGCAGCTTCCCTTTCCTCAAGATAGAGCTCATTAGCCATTAAAAGAGCATGGGTTGAGATCTGCTTTTGCACAACCCTTGCCACAAGGCCCATGGTTCCATTGCTTAAGTCTTGCAGTCGGGAGGGAGTAAGAAGAACTGAATCTCCTGGAGAAAGGTGAAGGGCACTAAAGAAATTTTGGGGACTTCGGAGTTCGAGCGTTCTTAAATTGTGATTTTTCAGAGTCTCTAGCACAGAATCGGCTATTCCCGTAAAAGTGATATACTCCATAGAATCACCCGTACATTGGGAATTCTTTCTTGATTTCACCTTTCTGTTCGGAGGTCTGAACATCCTCTGCAAGTTTATGTAGTTCAACTTCTATGCGCTCAGCCTGTTTAATGAGCCTTTCGGTGTCTACTGAGAAGCCGTAAAGTTCGTTTAAAACTTCCACTACCGCAGAAGCGGCTCTAGGATCCGGGTTTTGCGTCCGAGTTGCTCCAAGCAGGCTAAGGGCGGGCAGTTCTCGGAGTAGACATTCGGACATTACACTCCCTGAGATTCCAGAAATTGTGCCCATCTGGAAAATCTCGACTTTCTCTTTAATTTTATCCAGCATTTCCTGGGTGGTTGCAGCTCCGAAAACCTTATGGGGCCCTTCAATTATCGCAATTCCTGCAATGGAGGCAATCTCCTTTACGTTAATTGACTGGGCCCAATCTACAAGCGCACTACTCACATCATAGGAAACAGAATGGCTGATAGGGATATCAGAAATTACTACAATAAGGTTGTGCTTCTCGCTTTCATAGATCCGGACAGGCATGTTGATAAGCCCTTCATAAAGGACGGCTATTGAAGGAAAATACCTTGAATCAATGGAACCTATGTACTCCATATCCATTTCTTCAATAAGATGCTGGCTTGCTATATTGCCTACAAGCCCTATCCCGGGAAACCCTTCGATCAATATTGGATTTTTGGATTTTACAGGTTTTGTAATGATCTTCACATCATTGTTATCATAGTCTGTCTCTGACAAAAAACCACCTCACTGAAGTATAACCCCTATGAGTATATTTTAGCTCCTAGTACTTAAACGGTTAATAAACAACTTAAGCGCTTGATCCGGAGGGCTTCTTAGGAAAGAAAACCTCTAGAAAGGCAAAATCCAAGGAAAGTAACCTCTAAAAGGGCTTCTATTTTGAAAAATTCTCCCTTAAATTCAAAAAGAAGCTTCTTTATATATAGACTTTCTCACAACAATTTACATAATTATACTGAGAATTAAGACTGAACTAATAAAGGAATAAAATTGAAAAAAATGGAGGAGATAGACATGGAAAAATTAATTCAATATTTCGAGAATGTAGGGGAAGAAAACACCAATTCGGTTGTTGCAGCCGCTGCAAAAAGGGCGCTTGAGCTTGAGATTGGCCATATTGTCGTTGCAAGTACAAGTGGCAAAACCGCCCTTAAAATGGCAGAAGCCGTTCAGGAAAGTGATATCAAGGTAATTGGAGTCACCCACCAGTATGGGCAGAAGGAAAAAGGAAAATGGGAAGTTAAAGAAGAATACAAAACAAAACTCGAAGCCTTAGGAGCTGTTATTTGCACTCAGTCTCACATGTTTTCGGGCATAGAACGTGCAATTACTAAAAAATTTGGGGGATTTTCCAGGCAGGAGGTAATTTCAGATACCCTGCGCTCCCTTTTTGGAAAAGGTTTTAAAGTGGCAATTGAGTGTGCAATAATGGCTGCAGATTCGGGATGGATTCCGATTTCAGCCGAGACCGAAATTATAGCGCTCGGAGGCACTAGGCAGGGGGCAGATGTTGCTCTGGTGCTCAGACCTGCACATAGTAATGACTTTTTTTCTCTTCAGGTAAGGGAAATTATTGCAATGCCAAGGGCAAAAGAAGTCTGAATGTGGGAGTTTCTGGGATTTTTTAAAAAAAGATCGAAAGTAGAATAATAAGAATAATTTAGGGAAGTATCTTAAAAAAAGTATATATATAGAATTAATTCAATAAGATATTTGGAGGTTTTTTCCGGTACATACCTATAAAAAATATGATATAGTATCGGTTAATTGTTAAAATTATTTTTCCAACCTCCAATCTATATGACATATAAATGTCAGGAGAATAAAAAATGAATTTCAAACTTTTTTTAAAAAACAAGAAGGCAGTATCCCCTGTCATTGGGGTGGTCCTTATGGTCGCAATCACAGTCATTCTTGCGGCTGCTATTGGCTCCTCTGTTTTTGGCAAGGGTACCTCCAATCCAGCGCCCCAGGCAAATCTCAAATTGACAGCTAACGGAATCGATACTAACAATAACGGAACCGTGCTAATTGAACACCTTGGAGGAGACCCAATTAATTTTACCAGCTCTTCTGTTACAAAAGTAGTGGCATATAACGGGAGTGCTACGAGCAATCTCGAGGTTGGCGAGCTTAAAACTCTTGATGTTGGAGCAACCAAAACTTTCACCGTGGAAGCTGTTAATTTGGGGGATACCCTTAATATCAAGATCATTGATGTTGCTACCAATCAGCTGATCTGTGATCAGGACTTGAGGTTTTGATATCCAGCTAAGCTTATAAGCTTTTATTTTCCGGCTTGTATTCTATACTTTCGGAAATAGGAGGCTAAAAAATGAATGCCAAACTTTTTTTAAAAAATAAAAAAGCAGTATCCCCTGTCATTGGGGTGGTCCTTATGGTCGCAATCACAGTTATTCTTGCGGCTGCTATTGGCTCCTCTGTTTTTGGCAAGGGTACATCCGACCCCGCCCCTCAGGCAAATCTTAACATAAAGGCGCTAAGCCCTTATGAGGGTCCTAATGAGGCTGCGGTCATAAATTTTGAACACCTCGGAGGAGACCCAATTAATTTTACCAGCAATTCAACGACAAAGGTAATGGCTACTATTGGCTCGACATCTGCGGAAGTAAACGCTAAAAGCTTGAGCTTGCTAGATGTAGGGGAGACAAAATCCATTTCTCTGAATTTTAGTAATAAAACTGCAATTAGCTCTGCCAAGGCAGGCACAACAGTAAATCTTAAGATCATTGACCTTGCAAGCAGCCAGCTTATCGTGGATAAGGATATAAGGTTCTAAGGTTCTAATATTTTGAATTCATTGAACTATATAAAATTCCTGACACCTTTTTAAGGTGTTCTTTTTTTCTATGGCAGGAAAGAGCCTGCCCTTTTTGGACCCGGATTTTATCCCTGCCTGAATTTGCGGTTTTCTATAAATAAAAGGTTTTTTGGAAGACTAGGAGCTCAGGAATACTTTTTGCAAAAAAGTATATATTAGAGAGTTAAAATGCAATTAAAAGCTTTATTAAGGTTTTTTGGAACATCCATTTCTTTTCAGGTGTGGATGCCATACTTTAAAAGTTGGAGACTAAAATATGAGTTTTAAAAATTTCCTTGAATACAAAAGCGCGGTTTCTTCTGTTATCGGAGTGGTTCTTATGGTTGCAATCACGGTCATTCTGGCAGCTGCTATTGGTTCATCCGTTTTCGGGCAGGGCACAATAGATTCAGCTCCTCAAGCGAATCTGCATTTAAGCGTAAATAGTAGCTATGGTAGTGCAGAGACCCCCGAATTCGCCTCAATACATCTCGAACATCTCGGAGGAGACCCAATTAATTTTACCAGCAATTCAACAACAAAAATTATAGTGTACAGCCCTGGTTCTAAGAGCCAGGAAATTGCAGCAGGCTCGGCTCCTTCTTCTGAGAGGCTACATACAAATCTTAAATCTTTAGCTGTTGGAGAGACAAAAAGTCTGAAATTATATACTTATACATTAGATAATAATGATAAATGTTTGCCCTACAAATACGCTCTCTCAGGCTCAACCGTAAATTTCAAAATCATCGATGTTGCGACCAACCAGCTGATCTGTGATCAAAACGTAAGGTTCTAAATTTAAAAAAGCTCCCCTTTCCGGGTTAGCTTTTTATTCATATTTCTTAATTAGTGATTCATAACTCTTACTTATTATTCTTCTAACTGAGATAAAACCCGATTTTTTCTTTTTTTCAAAAACTTATTCGGAAAAAGGGAAATTTTCTGCTTTTCCAAGTTACTGAATTGTAGTCGCTATTTTTATCCAGGCACGGTAGAGGTTTACGTTTAATTTTTTTCCCGAGGAAGGGCGAAGTTCAAAATAGACCTCGGAATTGTTTTTCAAAAGAGCATAGTTTTCTGAAGGAAGGTTTGCATTCTCAATTGAAGTCTTGAGGTATGTTGCCCAAGCTTCGGGATTTTCCGTATAGATTTTAATGGCTATCGAGCTTACGTTAATTGCAGGTTCTGTAATATAAAGGGGATTTTGTTTTTCAGATATAAGCTTTATTTCCTCAATCGCATTGCTTGAAAGGACTCCTGAACTGCCTTTAAGAGAAATTGCATTCATAGAAAAATTTATGGAAGAAGGCCCGCGTTCCAGGAGAAGCTGAGGGGAGAGCTTCATAAGAGAGCGGGCGTTCTGGCAGAGAATCAAAGCCCCGTTTTCATAGCAGAAAGTCTGATCTATATACTCACTATTATGGGATTGATAGCTTATAGCCCCGCAGTTAATTTGTTCCTGAAGCTGGGGTCCGTTTTCAGTTGTTATGTTTAGTTCCATTCCACATGCCTGGGTATTTATGGTTAATGTGCCCCCTGATTTCATTTGGCCCACAACAGGTAGCTCTCCTCCTCCCATGCGGATTGGCGTACTCATAGAAATTCTGGAATCGGGATTGATTTGTAGTCCTGCCGCAAGGACATCAATATTGGATTTGAGCCTGGCCATATCTTCCCAGACTTCAGACATATGCTGGTACTCCGCATCTTCTTTCCACTCAGGAACGTAATTTACCTGGATATTTGTTAAAAAAGCAATCAAAATTCCAAGCAGCAAAGCTGCGGCAACGGCTGTGGCAACCGCGGTTTCTGAACTGAAAAATTGGCTTTTTGGTTTCTGGTTCTTTCGGCTCATAATATCCTTTCTCTTTTTTAGGGTTTAAGGCTCCAGAAACTTTCGCTCTGATGCACTTTTAAATATTCATTTTTTAAGCCCCGTAAGTATCCCGAATAAATAAGTTCTCCTAATATTTCAGGAAATTGTTTAACTTTTTAATTAAAGATGAGAGGAGAAAGGCTTAACTTCTGAATTAGTTGTATTGACTCTTTATTTATTATATACACATTCAGACAATCTCCTTCCTTGACTTTTATTCCCCATTTTTTGGACATATCAATTTCTACAAGCTCTCCTAGTTCCCAGTAGCCTTTCTTTTCCAAAACCTTGCTTATATTTTCCAAACTCTCCTTTCTTTTATCTTCATTTATAGTAATTACAATATCCACTTTTTCCACATCGATTTCTTCTCCTCCACAATGCCGGATGTACAGAGTACTTGAGGCGGGGTTTGCCCAACCTTCAACATCGAAATTAAAAGTTTGCGGCGGGGGCTGAAGGTTTGAAAACACAAACAAACCAAGGGTTCCAAGCATAAGAACCACAATACATGTAAGCAGCGTTTCCCCTATTATTCCTGAAACAGCCCTTGAATCTTCCATTAAGGCTTTTGAGAGCCGCACAGTCTTTCTCCCCTTGATCCCAAATGGGCTTTATTCTGAGAAAACCCCCGTTTTTTTCCAGCTTGTTGGCTGGGACTTGCATTCTAAAAATATTTCGAGTTGACTCTTCTTTTAAAATCCCTTCTATTAGAAGCTTGGGGCTTAGAAAAGCAGGAAAAAGAGATATAAGAAAGGAGCTTGAAGAAAATAAGAATATATATTTATCTCATGACCTGTTTCTACTATGCGGTACCAAGATCCTACTTAAATTTATTCTTTTTTTGAGGAGCTTTCATGATCACGAAAGAAGACGTAGAACACATCGGCTGGCTTGCTAGGATCGAAATTAGCGAGCCGGAAAAGGCCGAATATATGGAAAAACTCAATTCTGTATTGGATTCCTTCGAGCAACTTGATGAAGTGGAAACCAAAGCTGTGCCTCCCACCTACCATGTGCTTGAGCTTTACAATGTATGGAGAGAGGACGAGCCCTTAGAATCCCTCCCACAGGCAGAAGTCCTTGCAAACACTGAACATAAGCAGGAAGGGGCTTTTAGAGTCCCAAGAATTGGGTGAGGAGATACAAGATATGGCAGCAAAATGGATGAGTGTTGCGGAAGTAAAACAGCAGATTTTGGAAAGTTCGGCAGAAGAGCTCACAGCTAATTATCTTGAAACAATAAATAAAAGCAAAATTAACGGCTATATTACGGTTTCGGACAAGGCTCTTGAACAGGCGAAGAAAATCGATATAGAAGGCCTCAAAGGCCCGCTTGCAGGAGTTCCCATTGCAATCAAGGACAACATTTCTGTAAAAGGCCTTCCGAACAGCTGCGGCTCTAAAATGCTCAAAAACTATATTCCTCCCTTCAATGCTCATGTTATTGAAAAACTACTTGAAGCCGGGGCTGTGATCCTTGGAAAAACCAATATGGACGAGTTTGCCATGGGCTCCTCGACCGAAAGTAGTTACTTCGGACCCACCTTGAATCCCTGGGATCTTGAGAGGGTGCCAGGAGGATCTTCAGGAGGAAGTGCCGCAGTTGTTGCTGCAGGGGAAGCTCCTTTTGCCCTGGGTTCAGATACTGGAGGCTCAGTTCGCTGTCCTGCAGCTTTCTGTGGAGTTGTAGGGCTTAAGCCCACCTATGGAGCGGTTTCAAGATACGGAGCCGTAGCCTACGCAAATTCCCTTGAACAAATCGGCCCGCTTGCAAACAACGTAAGCGATATCGCCGTCTTGATGGACGTAATTGCTGGTCCTGATGCGCGAGACTCAACTTCAGCTCCAAATGCCAAACCCGAGTATCAAGCAGCTCTGAAGGCCGATATCAAAGGCCTGAGAATAGGAGTTCCAAAAGAATATTTTGGAGAAGGAATAAATCCTGGGGTTGAAAAAGCGGTCTGGGCTGCAATCCAGCGCTGTGAGGAGCTTGGAGCTTTCTGGGAAGAGGTTTCAATGCCACACACAAAATACGCTCTTGCTTCTTACTATATCATTGCCATGAGTGAGGCCTCCTCAAACCTTGCTCGCTTTGACGGGACAAGGTACGGGTTCAGAGCGGAAGGAGAGACTTGGCATTCTCTTATCTCAAAGACCAGAGCAGAAGGTTTCGGAGCTGAGGTTAAGCGCAGAATCCTTCTTGGAACCTATGCTCTTTCTGCAGGCTACCACGACAAGTATTATTTAAAAGCTCTTAAGGTAAGAAGCCTTGTAAAACAGGACTTTGAAAAGGCATTGGGAAAGGTAGACGTGCTCATGGCCCCGACGATGCCAAATCCAGCTTTTAAGCTCGGAGAAAGGCTTGAAGATCCGCTCTCGCTTTATCTTTCGGATGTAAACACGGTCCCAATCAACTTGGCAGGCGTGCCTTCTCTTTCCCTACCCTGTGGCTTTACAGCCGGGCTTCCTGTGGGGCTTCAGATAATAGGAAAGCCTTTTGAGGAACCGACTCTGCTCCAAACTGCCTATACTTTCGAACAGAATACGGATTATCATAACAAAAGACCCCCGGAGGTGGTTTAAATGGCGTATGAAAACCCTGAAGGAGTTATGATAGGGCTTGAGATTCACATTCAGCTCAATAAACTCAAAAGCAAGATGTTTTGCGGCTGCTCGACCGCTTATCATGATGCTGAGCCCAATACCCATACCTGTCCGGTCTGCCTTGGGCTGCCTGGTGCTCTTCCTGTTCTGAACAAAGAAGTAGTAAGAGCTGCAATTAAGGTAGGCCTTGCTCTTAAAGGGGAAATTGCGGAGGAGACGCAGTTTCACAGGAAGAATTATTTTTATCCTGATCTGCCTCGAGGGTTTCAGATCACCCAGTACGATTATCCTATTGTAAGTAACGGAAAGGTGGTAATTGAAGGCGAAGACGGAGAACATGAGGTAAAGATCTGGAGAGCACATATGGAAGATGATCCAGGTAGGCTGGTCCATATCGGAAGTATTGCAAAATCCAAAGGAGTTATGATTAACTATAACAGGTCAGGGATTCCCCTGATTGAAACTGTTACGGCTCCTGATATGAGAAGTCCCAAAGAAGCCCGGCGTTTCCTGGACAAATTCAGAAATATCCTTGAGTATCTAGGCGTTTTTGATGGAAATTTGGAAGGAGCCATGCGGATGGATGCAAACGTCTCAATACGAGGCGGAACCAGGGTGGAGATTAAAAATATTTCCTCGCATAAAGGGGTAGAAAAGGCTCTTCTCTACGAGATCATGCGCCAGAAAAACGTACTGCGAAGAGGTGGAGAAATCACACAGGAGACCCGCCATTTCGATGAGGCAAGAGGGGTTACTCTGTCTATGAGAACCAAGGAAGAGGCCGAAGACTATCGTTATTTCCGCGAACCAGATCTCGTTTCTATCCATGTATCTCACTTGATCCCGGAAATCAAAGCAACTCTTCCTGAACTCCCGGATGCGAAAAGGGCTCGTTTCCTGGAAGAGTACGGAATTACAGATATGCATGCAAAAGCTCTTACCTCAAGCATCCTACTTGCTGACTTTTACGAAGGAGTTTGCAAAAAGGGTGCTGAGCCTAAGACCGCAGCCACCTGGATCGCTGATGTTTTGTTAGGAGAACTGAATTACCGAAATCTGGTCCTTGCCTCCTATGATGGAGTAAGCCTTGGTTGCATAAATGACAAGGAGCCTGAGCTTGGCAATTCCTTTAAGGCAGACGATATGGTTGAACTGATCACTCTTTTTACGGAGGGAAAGATAAGTGATAAGGCTGCTGTTGAAGTTCTCAGAACAAAGCTTGACTCCGAAGAGGAAAAAACCCCTTTGCAGCTTGTCAAAGAAAAAGGGCTTTTTAAAGCCGAAGCTGAACTGGTAGTAAAAGCGGTCTCAGAAGCAATTGCCGAAAACGAAATTGCGGTTCAAGATTACCTTGGAGGGGCTGAAAAATCCCTGAATTTCCTTGTGGGGCAGGTTATGAAAAAGACAAAAGGCACAGCCGATGCAAAAACGGCTAGGGAATTGCTTGTAAAGGAATTGAAAAGCTAAAAAGCTGAAAAAGGCTTAATCCGAATTCGATTAAGCTTTTTTTCCTTCCTTTTTTTCAATATAATTCCGGGCGCCTATCTCCAAAGATGGAACTGTTTTTCCGGAGTTTCCTTGCTCGTCTAAGGTCAATTTCTCCCAGAAGAATACCTTCTTTTTCTCCGGCAAAGGCTAGCTTTTTTCCCCAGGCATCGGCCATAAAGGATTTTCCAAAATAAGTTGAATAGCAATCTTTTCCGGTTCGGTTACAGGCAATGCAGGGAAGTTGATTTTCCATTGCTCGGGCAAGGGTGAGTGTTTGCCAAGGCTTTCCAAAAAAGGCTGGGATTTCAGAAACCGATATCAGAAGCTCGGCTCCTTCAAGGGCAAGTTTTCGGGCAATTTCAGGAAAACGAATCTCATAGCAGATAATGAGCCCGATTAAGAGTCCACGTTTTTCAAGTTTGATTGGAGAAATTTGGTTGCCTGCAACAAAATACTTTTTTTCCTGCCCATAGAGATGGGTTTTTCTATGAGTTCCGACCAGTTTTCCAGAATCAATGCAGAAACCGAGATTATAGTAGGCGGGAAATTGCTTTTTTTCAGAAGGATTAAGAGCCAAAGGCTCTTCCTTTTCTATTAAGGAGCCCACTAAAACACAGTTTTTTTCTTTTGAAAAATCAAGGAGAGCTTCAAAAATTGCGCCTGAGCGGGCTTCGGCAACTTCTTCAATATGGGCGTAGCAAAAGCCTGTTAAGAATACTTCCGGAAAAACGAGGATCTCAGCGCCTTTTAAGATTGCTTTTTTGGCCAGGGTAAAAGCTCGCTTCAAATTCTCCTCTTTTGAGCAAAGAGAGATTTCCATTTGGATGCAGGCAACTTTCATAGGAGACACTTTTCCAAAAAAAATTTAATTTTGGTTAAGCCCTTTGATCAGAGAGTGAACTACCCCTGAGCTAAAGACTCAGGGGGTTTACGCTGCGTTCTATAAAGATGCATTTTTTGTTTTTAGGCTTTTCTCCTTTTTCTAAGGGCTAATTCTCTTTTGATCGATAAGATAATCTTTAATGAAAGGGAAATATATCAAAGGGAAACATTTTGGAAAAAAACTCTGAATTTCATGTAGATTAAGGGAATAGATCAAGGAAAGAGACAAAAAGCAAATCTCAAGCCTTTACTTCAATTCGAGACTCTGAATCTTTTTAATAGGGAGGTAAAAAGGATAAAGAGTCAGGCTCAAGCGGCCACCTGCGCAAAACTTGCTAGATACTTTTATTTATATCCAAGCGTGATTTTATGTATAATTTTGCGACTATCCGTTTTCGAAAATGCCTTTCTATTTTCTGTTTTTTACTGCTGTTGCTTAATCTAAAAACATTAAAGGCAGTCCAACCGATTGGATATGTAGTTGATATTTACTCTATGTTTCCTTTCAGTTTTTATTTTTTCTTGATCCTTTGTTATATGTTCAGTATATTTCTGATTTTCAATGGAGATAAAACCCTAGGAACGTTGATCTTGTTTCTCAATCATATCGAAATCCTAATAATTCCATATATGCTTGGCTATTATTCAATGGGGCGCGCAGATGATATGTCTTATATAGGAGAATATCTGCAAATTGCAACTTCAGGGCATTTTGCAGAATGGGATATCTATCCTGCAAGTCATATTATAGGGGCTTCGATCTCCCTTTTATCCAATTTAGAGGCTCATGAGACCTCTTTTCTAATTTCAGGGATTTTTTCATTAATGTTTATTGCGGGAATGCTTTTATTTTCCAGACAATTAATAAAGAATTCCTGTATAAATTCAATAATCCTTCCTTCTGCTTTTATATTATATACAGGAACGTATAATTTCCTTAATGTTCCCCATGCATTATTTTTTGCAATGATTCCTCTCTTTCTCTATTGTTTCATCAAGTATTTACAAAGTGAGGGGAAAGTCTCAGCCTCTATTATTTTTATATTACTTACCTTAATCCTCCCTATTACCCATCCGTTTATCGCCTTTCTTTCTATATTCCTTTTTTTGTATCATATGGTATTAGAAAAATATTACAAAAGAAAACAAGGTTTGAAAACAATAAGTCAAACAAGTTTTATGGTACTTGTTTTTGCTTTTGCGGGGTGGTTTATCTATAATAACACTTTGTTAGTAAAATTTAGAAGAAATTTTCAAGGCTTTATTCAAAAAATAACAGTGCCTGTTTATTATGAAACTACGGGCAAATTAGCTACAATAAATCTAGATGCTGCTGAACTTTTCAAACTCTGTACTGTTTATTATGGGAGATATATAATTCCCACCCTCTTTATTCTTATATCAGTTCCTCTTCTTCTAAAAAATAAACTTTACACTAAAAAGAAGGCTTTGAAGAACTTACCTTATTTCATTTTATTGTATCTAGTCCTTTTATTTGTTCAAATGATATTACTCCTTAATCCGATTATTTCCCATCAATCCGATAGAATCACAAATTTGAATTTCATTGTTTATGCTCAAGTTCCATTGTTTGCTTATTCTCTTTATGTCCTATTTTTCCAAAATAAAAACAAGAGAAATGGAATTATTGTTGCAGGAATTTTGACATGTGTCTGGAGTTTAAGTTTATTTGGCTGTTTTGACTCTCCAAACGTTTATAAAACAAATGTAGCTCTAACACAAAATGAAGTCGATGGAATGGATTGGTTCTTTAAAGTAAATGAAGATTTGAGTGTAAGTGTTCCTCTTAGTCAAATAAACCGATTTGATGATTTATTCAACAATCAAAAAAGAATCCCAAAAATCAAAAAATTACCGGATCATTTTGGATACACAAATAACACCGCAACTTTTACAAAGATAAATTTAAATCCAAATGAAGAGACATATGTAATTATTCTTGCAATGGATGAATTCTTATACCAGAAAGTTCCGGGCTACTCAAACATTGGAAGATACAACAAAAATGATTTTCTCCGATTTAGAAAAGATATTTCAATAAACAAAATCTATACTTCTTTAAATATTGAAATTTTCAAATCAAAAGAGGTTTTGCCTTAAAAATCTAAACAACTTCTTATACTTTATCACTCTTTTATCGCCTAAATCTAGGGGGATTGTTTTTATGTTTTTGGAAAGAAAAGCCATAAAAAAAGAAGATTCTGAATTAATAAGTAAACAGGCACGCAAAAAATTGCTTTGGAGCCTCCGAAGTGAATTTGCTTGGACCGGAAAAAAAGTTCCGGGGATTGTAACCCTCAATGGAAAAGAGTACCGGCTTCAGGAGCTGCTTTTAAGTTTTGAGGAAAAAGAATCACTTGGACCCGAAGATACAGCCAAAATTCAGGCTCTGCTCCCTGCACTTAAAGCCGGAGCCGAAATAAACGAAAACCGACTTGAGACCGAAAAACTAACAAACGCCGAAGCCAATTTCCTTTATGAGGAAGCAGGAGGGCTTTTGCGGGCTGAAATTGAGTTTAAGGATCTCCTTGAAAAAAGATTTGGAAAAAAGGATAGAGACCTCAAAAAATTGCTGGAATCCCAAAAGGTAGCTGATGAGAAACGCTGGCAGCAGTTTATTAAAAACATTAAATACTAAAACATTAAGAAGCCTGGCTGAAAATTCTATGTGAAAGCCAGTCTGCAATCCAGTCTGTTAGCTCTGCAGCTTATTTCAGTTGCTATTTAATTAGTTCTACAATTAATTAATAATTATTAATTATTTAGGTGTAATTTTTGTAATTATCTCTATTTTTAGAAGGGTTCTTCAACCTTTAAGAAAACACAATATTTATATATTAATCTTTTTTATTATTGTATTTTACTTCATAAACCGTTTGAGCGAAACATATAAATATTTAGCTCATTTCATTATTTTCTGATGACCCGAATTACACAGCAATTGCACAGAAATGTGTTTAGCGTTATAAGAGACATTTTAGAGATGGATCGCTTCCGTGAACCCGGTCAAGAAGAAGTGGAGCTTTTTCTAAAGAGTGCGGGAACTCACGGTTCTATCCTAGATGGAGACCCCCTTTATAGGGAGTGCGCCTTGCCTGGGCTTCAGATTCAAGAGGCTATCTTATTTGATTTTGAAGAAGAACTTGAAGAACCCGTTCGAAAGCCTACAAAAGCTAATCCCTAAATAGTTTTCTCTCTATTTTTGAGAAAATTGGTATATGTTTATATAATTTTCTTCCAGGCAGGCTCTATTCTCCAAGAATTATTTTACTTCTGAATCTCAAGCCTCTCTTAACATCCTCTATAAAGAATAGAACCAAGACAAGCAAGAAAAAGTCTTGGGCTTTAAAAGTCCACAAAAGGCACTAGATCGCAGCCCCCGCAGCTAAGACACATACTTTTTGCAAAATCGGGGCGTAGCCCATATTTTTCAAGAATCTCTTTTTCCATTTTAGCAAGCTTGAGCAGGCGTTTTGGAGTCGGTCTTTCCATAAAACAACTTCCGACGCGCAGAGGATGAGGGCTTATAGGCCGCAGGATTGGAATGATTCCTCTCTTAGCCAAAGCTTCAACCCCGGCCTTAACGCAAGCGTCACTTTCTCCAAGGCCAATTATGAAATTGGAATGAACCTTGTTTTTTCCGAAAATTTCTACGGCTTCTTCAAGTTTATCAAGGATATAGGTTCGGTCCAGATCTTTGCAAACTTTTTTAAAAATATCCGGCTCCATTGTTTCAACGTTATACTTGACTTCGGTGGCTCCTGCTTCAAAAAACTTTTTGGAACAGCCTTCAGTAGGATAAACTGAAACCCCTATAGGAACTTCGTATTTTCTAAGTTCAGGAAGGAGTTTCAAGACGCGTTGGACCTCCGCTTCCACAGATTCTTCAACTCCGGAAGTCAGGGAAATGGCCTTTAGCTTTCCGGCTTTTGCAACCGCATCAACGATATCAAGAACTTCTTTGTCTGTTTTTATGCCGCCTTGGAGTTTAGGTACGGGACAGTAGCTGCAATTAAAAATGCAGCTTTCGCAGAGGGTCACAAAAGCCTGTTCTGGACAATGGGCAAGTGCTCTTTCCAGACGTCCGCAGACAAGTTGCACTCCATCTTTTAAGATTGCAAGCGTTCCATCCTCTCCTACTTTTTCTATTGAAAGAGGGGAGGCTTTGTTGATATTCAGTCGGACTCTCTGAGAGCCAGCCCGGAAGAAAACCGAACTTGTACCTGCCCCTGGGCCGGCTGTGGAGCCAAACGAGCCCGGGACAAGGGCAGGATCGACAGAGACTGAGCCTATGGAAATTAACTGGGCTTTTATTTCAGCGGTAATGGATCTGGATTGCATGAGAAAGACCTGTTTTCTGATGGAAAAAAACTGTGATACTGTTTTATGAACTCTCAGGCTGGTAGTATATAGTTTTTATCTTTTTTATAATATGGAGAACTTGGAAGTTTGCGAGGCTGAAAGGGTTTGGAACCATTTAAAAAAATATATAAATATCGGGAGTGAAAAGATCAGGCATGGAAAATTTTGAAGAAATTGAATGGGATATTTTTGAAACGACAGTTGCATGGTTTGCCTCAATTCAGGAAAACTCTGAAGTTGATCCAGGGGATGTGGACGATTTTTTAAGGCGGCTGGAAGTGGTTGCGACAAATCCCGTTTTTCATATGGAGCTTTCTGAAGCTGCAGGAAAAATAAATTATGAGAAACTAAAACCCCTTATTTCTAAGGATATAGTGGAAATAAAACAGGTAATGAAATCCTACGTCTGGATTTCAAAAAAGGGTCTAGCCGCAGAAGTTGAGAAGTATATCTTCTATCTAGAAAAGTATAATTCAAAAATCTCAACAGGAGAAACCAAAGGCTTGAAAGAAATGGAAAAAAGAATCAGGCAGGTCGCAGATGAATATACCACAATAATTAGCGATCTGAAACTTTATTGATATATTGGGATTAAAATAAAAAAATTCATTTATTATAATACGAAAGGAGGGTTAAAAGTGGAAGGAATGGAAGAAAAAAAGGTAAAAGAGGTAGAAGAGGCAAAAGAGACACAAGTGGATGAAATTGACCTTTTCTTTGATTCCCTTGAAAAAAGTGAAGAAGAAATCTTACAGGAAAAATGTGAAAAGACTTTTTATGCAGCTTCCAATCCCCTTCGCCGGGAGATTATCAAAAGTGTTTGTTTCCTTGGAAAAAGTAGGGCTGAACTTCTGGAAATTACTGGGCTTGATGAACCCACTTTAAATTTCCATACTGAAGTTCTTATGAGGGCAGATTTTCTTTTTCAGGACAAAGACGGGATTTACAGGCTTACGGAAATCGGCATGGGGGTACTTCCCAAACTCTAAACATATTAAATTTCTCAATATTCTAATTTTGTTCTGGGAAGCTCATTCCTTTTATAAAACGCAGCGTAAAATCCCTGAGGCTTTAGCCCTAGGGTAGTTCTTATATTAGGAATAAAGTGCTATCTTAAAAATAAGGAGGGATAGTTTCTGCAGGATGAAGACGAGCTTGATGCTTTTATGGCTTCCAAAAAGCCTTCTTCTGAGGCTGAAGCCGTAAAAATGGATCATGTTTTGAGGGAAAAAGTTGCAATAAGTCCTGATAGGAGAAACCTGCTTCGGATTGTCGGAATTTTTGGAAAAAGCGAAGAGGAACTAAAAGAAAAAGCAGATCTTAGCGATTTTAAATATAAGTACCATATGGATTTTCTGCTCAAAGCCGGATTTCTTAAGTTCGAAAACGGAATATATCGGCTAACGGATTCGGGAATGAGTCTCCACGATTCCGTGTGTTGAGTAGACTTTTGTCTTTCTATTAAAAAACGATAAGTTTTTATGTTTATTCGATCAATGCCGTATGTGTAAACTTTCGGAATTAGTACGGAAGTTCTTTAAAAACGGTTCCAATTTCCTGACATGCATAGAGAAATAAAGGAGTGTAAAAAATATGCCAGCAATAGTCAATGCTGAGGAATGTTCCGGCTGTGGAACCTGTGTAGATGAATGCCCAAGCGAAGCGATTACCTTAGATGAAGAGGCAAACCTTGCAGTGGTTGACCAGGATGAATGCGTAGAATGCGGGGAATGCGAAGAGGTATGCCCAAACGAGGCAATCACGGTAGAAGAGTAAAATTGTGTAAATTCCTTCAATACAGAGCAAATTAAATTTACTTCTACAGAAATAATGGAATAAAAGTTTTTATTCCATCTTTTCCTTTTTCGTTTTTATTCTCAGCTTTATGCTCCTTTTTATTTTCGGTTTTATCTTTTCTTATTCCGCTTCCTATTCTTATTCTGATCTTTAGTTTACTCCACAAAAATTATGTAAAAATATATCCCCAATGAAAGATTTAAAGGCTTTAATTCCTTTAAATGACTTTTAAATTTTAAAATATTGAATCAATTTAAATACTTTCTATTATTTCAAATATTAACTAAATTTAATTACTAAAGTTTATTTTAAAGGAAAATTAAATTAAATTAAATTAAATTAAATTAAATTAAATATTTCCTCCTCAAATCTGAGGAGACTTAAATGAGACTTAAATGAGACTTAAATGAGACTTAAATCATAGAAAACTATATTAGAAAAATATATCATTTGGTTTTAATTTTCTTTTCTTTTTGGAGGTTTTCTTTCGATGGAAAAAATAAAAGCGGGAATCTTAGGCGCAACCGGTGCTGTCGGGCAGCGGTTTGTAGAAGCTTTGGCAAATCATCCTTGGTTTGAACTCACAAGCCTTGCGGCCTCTGAGAGAAGTGCCGGAAAAAAATATAAAAAGGCAGCAGATTGGAGGCTTGACACTCCTCTTCCCGAAAGTGTGGCTGAGCTTGAGGTGGTACCTGTGGCACCTTCAAAAGTTGAAGCGGACGTGGTCTTTTCGGCTCTTCCAACAGACCTTGCCAAAGAGGTTGAACCTGCCTTTGCAAAAGCCGGCTTTGCAGTTGCAAGCAATGCTTCAGCTTACAGGATGGAAAAGGACGTTCCTCTCGTAATTCCCGAGGTAAATCCTGAACACTTAAACTTGATCGAAATTCAGCAAGAAAGAAGGGGCTGGGATGGGTATATCATCACCAACCCCAACTGCTCTACAATCGTTATGGCCACGACCCTCAAGCCCCTTATGAACTTCGGACTTGAAACTGTGCAGGTTGCAACCATGCAAGCCATTTCCGGAGCCGGGTTCAGAGGCGTTTCTGGAATGGAAATTTACGACAATGTCATTCCTTTTATTGGAGGGGAAGAGCCGAAAATGGAAACTGAACCTCTGAAACTCCTGGGAAAATTTGAGGGGGCCGAAATTACGCCCGCAAATATAAAGGTCAGCGCCTCCTGCAACAGAGTTCCAGTAATTGATGGGCACACTGAAGCCATATGGGCTACAATGCGGGAGGCTCCCACTCCAGAAGAGGTAAAAAAAGCTTTCCTTAATTTTGATCCAAAACTTGGAAACCTACCTTCAGAGCCTGAAAAGGTTTTAGTTGTAAGGGAAGAGGAAAACAGACCTCAGCCTCGTCTGGACCGCAACGTGGGAAAAGGCATGAGCATTTCCATAGGGCGGATCAGGGAAGGTATTCGCTATACTGCAATGGGCCATAATACCATCCGGGGAGCTGCCGGAGCAAGCGTTCTAAACGCTGAACTTCTGCACTCAAAAGGAAAACTCTGAACTGGAAAACTTTGAATTCTGAATCCAGCCTATAAGGAAAAACCTTTTAAAACTGATCAGGCGGGAGCTTGCAATAGGGCTAAAGGGCCCCCAAAGAACCGCCTGATTTATTAAATAAGCGAATCTTAAAGAGCGCTTTATGGAGAGCAAAATCAAGTTAAAAGATATCAAATTCTTTATTCTTTACAGCCTCAGCCTTCTGGCAGGCAACCTAGTAATTTATGGGATAGACAGAATTGCCGTCCTGAAAGGATACGAGGCAATGACCCGGCATGATTTTTTAGTGCATAATATAGTCATAATCAGCCTAGCAATTTTTGTGGCTCTGCTTATAGATAACAAAAGGGTTAATACCTTTCTTGAAAAAATTCTTTCATAATATCTTAGGAAAAACGGCTCCATCCTGCTTCTTCGACTCTTCTCAGCACCTCTTTTACAGGAAGTCCACATTTTTTGGCAATCCTTTTACAATCCTCAAATTCGGCTGAGAGATTGAGCAAAACCCCTCCAGTATCCAGGGCAAGCTTAACAGCCGCCTCAAAACTTTCGCCTTTTACTTCTATCTTTATTTTCTCAAACCTGCGGGCTGCCATAAGGCGATGGCGAGTAGGCACCACCCTAATTCCAAGAGAGCCTGTCTCAGTAATGATTTTTCGGGCCAGCTTTGCGCTGTCCTCAGGTTTTGCTATGACCTTGATAATATGAGCAGGCCGGCCTTTTTTCATGGTTGCAGGAATAATTGCAACATCTCGGGCTCCCAGGGCAAGCAATTCCTCAAAAAGGTTTCCAAGAACTTCCCCGCTGACATCGTCTGCATTGGTCTCAAGAACTTCGATTCGATCCTGAATTAGCTCTTCGTCATATTCCAAAACAAGCCCCTGAAGCACGTTTGGTGTCTCAAGTTCAGCATCTCCTGCCCCATAGCCTATAGCCTTTACCTGTCCCTGAGGAAAACTTTCCATAGGCTTTGCAAAATGAGTGAGAAGGGCGGCTCCCGTAGGAGTCAAAAGTTCTTTTTTGACATTGCTGCCCTCAAAGAGAAGGCCTCCTGCCCGAAGAATTTCAAGAGTTGCCGGAGCTGGCACCGGCACTATGCCATGGGCGCATTTCACAAAACCGCTTCCAACATTAATGGGCATACAGTATACAGCCTCACAATCAAGAGCATAAAGAGCTGCAGCCGAGCCTATGACATCAGCTAGGGCATCGCTTTGCCCTACCTCATGGAAGTGGAGGGTTTCAAGCTCTGAGACCCCATGGACTCGGGCTTCAGCTTCGGCCAGGAGGGCAAAGGTTGCAAGAGCGCTTTTTTCTACTTTTGAAGGTAGCTTTGCAGCCTTTATCTGATCCACAAGCTCTGGATAATGCCTAACTTTTTCCCTCTCAGGCACTTTTATCTGGACATCAAGAGCCCTTATTCCTTTTTTCTTAACCTCCTCTACCTCCATGGAGACATCTACGGAAGCTTCTACCAGTTCACAAACTTCTGTTCGGTCGACTCCAAGGTCCAGGGCGCATGCTAAAATCATATCCCCGGCTGCCCCTGAAAAGGGGTTGAATACAAGTGCTTTCATAAAAACTCCTGCTTCTTCTAAGCTTTAGTCTTTTGCAGGCCTCTGTTTGTCTCTGTTTAATTCAGCCCAAACTCAAGTTATTCTAGTTTTTCCTTTCCTGCTCCAGCCGCAATTAGATTTGCAATCCTGGCTGCAAAAGCCCCGGCAACAAAGCCTGCATCAATGTTTACCACGGAAATGATCGAGCAGGATTGAAGCATGGAAAGAAGAGCAGCTTCCCCTTTGCCTCCTGCTCCATAGCCTGTTGAAACCGGAAGTCCTATTACTGGTACATCAACTAGCCCTGAAACTACGGTTGGAAGGGTGCCTTCCCGCCCTGCGGCAACAACCAGAGCCCCTGGGTTTTTCGCCTTAAGCTTCTGGAGTTCCGGAATCAAGCGGTGAATTCCGGCAACGCCTACATCATAAATAGAAATGGTCTTACAGCCCATTTCCGAGGCTACGACCCTGGCTTCTTCTGCAACCGGTACATCTGCAGTTCCCGCTGAAATAATTCCCACAACCCCTCCACTCCTTGGGGCAGGCGTTCCGTCATGCACGACTGCTAAGCAAGCCCTAGCGTTCCATTCGAGTTCGGAAGAAGAAAAAGAAGTCTGAAGGGCTTTTAGGTGTTTTTCCGAAACCCGCGTAATAAGGGCTCGGCCCGTTTCTGCAACCTGGACCTTTACAATTTCCACAACATCAGCAGGTTCCTTGCCTTCGGCAAGCACGGCTTCCATAATCCCGGTCCGGCTCTGCCTGTGGGTGTCGATTTTCGCAATATTCGAATACGAGACAAAACCCATTGACCTGATCTGGCCTTCTGCGGTTTCCAGATCTAGTTTTCCGTTTTTGATATCCTGTAAAATCTCATTTAGATCCATTAGGGACCACCTATTAGCTGGACACGGTTTAATGATAGCACATTTAAGAATAAAAATATTTCAGAAAAACTCTTTTTTATAATCTTTAAGCTTCCTTACATTCAAGCACAAAGTCCTTTATACCTTTCAGGGCTTTTGCTTCGATTCCTTCTCTGAGCTCGTACATGGAAAGTTTGAGCCCAGCTTTTTGAAGCTTAGATGATAATTCTTTTAGTTCTTCATACTCAACTCGCGCTGAAAGGGGATTTGCGGTCCGACTTTTTACAATTTTAACACTAATTTTCCCTGCCCAGAGGCTCCGGCCCCTTTTGTCCCTGAATTCAAGCCGGATTTTTCGGATTTCATAATCAAAAGGGTAGTGTTCAGTTCTTATGAGTCTGACTCCAAGTGTGCCAGTCTCAAGGGCCATAAACTCAGAAAGGGTTTCCATATACCTTTCTTCGGTATCAATAAGAAAGATATATTCACTCCTTCCTTTTTTGGTAATAGCAGGAATCACATGTACGTTTTTAGCCCCAGAATCCATTAGTTTTTCAATAAGGTAGGGGATCTGTTCGCAGCTGATATTATCAACATTGGTCATAAGGAGCAAGGCCAGACCTTCCTGTTTTTGTTTAAAAGGAAAGAAAAAGGAAATGACAGGCAAAAGCCTAAAAAAGCAAAGAGAACCTCTGCTAATTTTCCTGTAAGCTCCCTGTCAAAACCCTTTTTAAGGTATTTATATCTTGGCAGCATCCATTGAGTCTGCGATCCTGACCGCAAGCTTTGCAACTTCCAGAGCTTTTTCCCGGCCGCCCGGAATGGCTGCGGTTCCGGCTTTTGCACCTTTTTCCGCAAGTTTGGCGGCTTCTTTTGGCTCAAGCACTTTCATTGCAGCTGCAACTGCGGCAGGGACAGTGATGTTGATTATGGTATGTCCTGAAAGCTGAAGTTCGTCGATCGGAATGGCCGCAAAGGGTAGAATTTCCAAAAGCTCCTTTTTATCGTTGAAAACAGCGTCAGGAATTACCTTGTGTCCGAGTCCACGCAGTTCGAATTTGGTTCCATCCACAGTCACATCCACATCAGCATCCGTATCAAACCCATAGTAGGATTTGGTAAAAGGATGCTCCCTGCGAGCTCCTCCCACAAGTTTTTTGATCTCGATTTTAACATCATGCCCGGTCATGGCTCCGAGCATTGCCGCAGCTCTAGTCTCCACAATCCCCTTTCTTTCCAAATCGATTTCTCGCACAACTTCGTCAAGGCTTTTTCCAGCTTTCAAAGCGCTGTACGCCTGATTTGCTTTCCGGAAAATTGCAGCGGAGCGAACTCCTTCAGTCCCCAAGATCATGGTCTTTGTGACAGGGCCTCTTCTAACCTGTTCCGTCTTTCTTGCAATGGTATTCAGAGCCACGGCAGCAATTTCAGGGTCCAGCCATTCGTTCTTCTTGACCTCGGCAATTACTTCAGATGCTTTTTCTAAATCTCCCTCATACCGGATAAGTGCTCTAAGAGCAATAATTGCATCTGCTGTCATATGGCCGAGGGGAGGCATAATCGGACCACCGGAAAAGCCTGCTCCGATCTGAACCGATTCTTGAAAAGCACAGAGCATTTCTCCAAAGGACATCATTCCAACAACAGTTGGAGCTCCGATATCCTTTATAATCACTCCAAGATCTCCTATAAAACGAGCAGAGTCATATTCTTCGTTTGTACCTCTTATATGGAGTTTTTCAGGAATTCCCGCAGCTTCACAGGCAGCCTTTCCTGCAAGATAGGCGCTGTTTACGTCAAAAAAACCTCCGTATTCTTCTCCTACAAAAGCGTCAGGATGTACGATTTCAAGGGCAGCTGCAGTTCCGAAAATTGCTGAAATTACCGGACTTGCTGAAATGCCGCAGCCCCAATAAGCCTTCATCATGCCTTCAGTTCCGATTTTTGCGGCATTCATTGCAACTTCAGGAAATCCAATATCTTCCCCAAGAGTGTTGTGCCCGTAAAGGGGCCCTCCTGCAACCCCAAGAGGCAGTTTCCTCCCATCGATCCGGGTAAGTTTGCCTTCGGCCATTGCGTTGTAAATCGCCTGTACAGCCGCAAAGCCTGAGACCTTGTTGTTGGATTTTGGAGTTGGAACAGCAATGACTCCGGTTCTGTCAGCTCCTGCAATCATACGGGCCAGAGCTCCAATTTTCCGGTTGCCTGCAGGCACTCCAGCTTGAGCGTTGGAGCCTGCAAAGTAGCAGATTGTGGCTGCAAAAAGAGCTGCGTTTGCAGGGTTTGCTCCGGCTTCCTTTGCAGCTTCAATTCCCTTTTCAAGCACGTGATCGATTTCTAAAGTCCCACTATCTTCATCGGTAAGCTGGATATTGGCTCCGCGGAAAAGTTCAGTTGCAATTGCATTTGCAGCACACATGGCCCCGATATTTGTCATGCCGTGCCCTTTGGTTAAGGCTTCGATTCTGTCGTTTGTAAGGTTTTGGATGTCCGAAATTGCGGCCATCGCCGCAGCGTAAACTTCTTTACTCAAAAAAATTTGCCTCCAATAAATTATTTTTATAAAATAATATCCGTAAAATTGATCTAAGGATAATATGCTAAATAGTTATGCATTAACGCCGTTACAGGGATCTTTTTTTTATTTGTAGTAAAAGAATAGCTTAGAACTCAAATAAACTTGATTTGTTTTTTTGTTTGTAGCTCTTTTCGAAGCTTTTTCCTTTTCAAAAAGAAGATGGATAGCTCTGGAAAAGCGATAATTTTAAAAACAAGGTATCTTAATGCTTACAGATCACAATGCTCATAGTATTATCCTTAGGCGGTTCAATTCTTGCTAAAAACCTTAACCCGGAACGTTTCTTAAAATACGCCGAAGCTCTTCGGACCTTATCGAAAAAGCATAGCCTTCTTGTGGTAACAGGAGGCGGAGAAGCCGCCCGAAGTTATATCACTGCAGCCCGAGGAGTAGGGGCGGACGAGGTGACCTGTGACATGATAGGAATCGAAGTTACAAGGCTTAATGCAAGGCTTTTGATTTCAGCGCTTGGAAAGGCTGCCTAGCCCGGAATCCCAACCAATTATCTGGAAGCTTCAAAAGCTCTTTCTTCTGGAAAAGTGGTAGTTTTGGGCGAAGTCACCCCGGGCCAGACCACTGATGCAGTCTCAGCAATCCTAGCTGAATTTTTGCAGGCTGACTTGCTTTCGATTGCAACCTCTATTGATGGGGTTTACTCTGCAGATCCGAATAAGGATCCGAAAGCTAAAAAATATGATCTCATCTCCCCGGCCGAACTTGTAAAAATTGTAATGTCGATTGAGATGAAGGCAGGCTCAAAATCACCAGTTGATCCAGTTGCCGCAAAGATTATAGAACGTTGTGGGTTAGATGTGCTGGTTCTGGATGGCAGAGACGCTTCTCTTCTAAAAGAGGTGCTTGATTCCGAAACAGGAGAAATAACTCCTATTGCCTGCGGAACCCGGATTACAGCAAAGAACTGAAAAGGAGAAGTTAAAGAAGTTAAGTTTCAGGCTTAAAAATCAAAAAATAAACATACAGGTTCAAACATACACCCTTTATAAAAATAGCCTTAAGGAGCCCGGCTTAAAGCCGACAACCTTTTGGTTGTGAGAGGAGGGAATAAGGGCTGAATCTGCATAAAAAAGACGGGCTTATAAAAAGCGATTCAAAACCAAAGTTTTGCTTTATTGTTTTTCTTCTTTTATTTTGTTTTTTTAGTTTATGTTGCTGTTTTTGCCTTCTATCAACTCCAGCTGCCGGAATTGCAATAGTTGGAAACTCGGAAAAAGACCAAAAGCTTGAAAAAGCTGTAATCACAGAATTTTATTCAGATCATGAACTTTGTGATACGACAGTTTATTTTGCAAAAGCTTTTGATCAGGTTTTTTTAAATCTTAGTTTAAGTTCGGGAAAAGAAACCTTAAAAACAAAAAAGCTTTCTTTGGGTTCGGTCAAAGCCGGAGAAAAACTTACAAAAATACAGTTTTGGGAATTGGATGAAGCTTTAGGAGAGGAAAAAGACTCTTATACGGCTCGGGTTTTCCTAGAAAGCGAAGCCCAGATCCTTGCAAGCGCAAAGCATTCTTTTTCTTACCGAAATCCTACCCTTTCAACTCTTAAAGTTGTGGATTTTGTTGCAGATTCTGAAAAAGCCTCAACCCTTCTGAGCCCAAGAGAACTTAGTTTTCTTCAAATGCCCCAGCCAGGGATTGTGGATCTGAAGTTTTTGCTGCTTTCAGACCAGGAAATTCTTTATTCCGAAACCCTTGAAAATCTGCCTGTCCTTGAGGCATCCTACCAGACACTATACTGGCCTTTCCTGCTCGAAAAAGGAAAGGATTATACAGCCCTTTTAAAAGTAAGAGAGCATTCTCCGGCCCTGATAACGGTCTACCGCTCGGATTTTTCTGCAGCTGAGGCCGTAAAAATCCTGGATAGGGATGTAGACGTAGATGAGTATGGGGCAAGTGTGAGCCTAATCGGACAATCCCAGGTTCCTTTTGACGGGATCGTAAGAGTTGTGCTAAAGCCTAAAGCCGGAGCTGAATTGGTTTTTGAAGAGCCTGCCGACCTTCTGCCCGCGGGAAGAGAAGACACTGTAGGGATAATCTGGCAGGGGATTCCGAAAGGAGACTACAAGGTCCAAATTCAGGTCCTAAACCGAGAAGGAAAAGTGCTTGATTCTCATGAAACCGTACTCAGGGTCTTTGAACCGGACTTGACAAAAACCCCTGTAAAGGAAACTCCTAGCCTCGGAACTTTTGGAAATATTGGAATCTTTTTGGCTAGCTGGCTCGGCTTGAGCCGGGGTCTTTTTCCGGGGAGAAAAGCTCATGTTTGACCTTATATTCCGCAACATTACAAGCCGGAAAATTCGGAGCGCTCTTACCATCTGCGGAATTGCGCTTGGAATTTTTGCAGTCATTGTCATGGGGGCCATGTCCGAAAATTTTCACCAGACTTTTGAGCGCTCTATGGGTGTTACAAGTGACAAAATCCGGATCTTTGCGGAAAGCGGGGTATTTGGAGGCGGGCTTAGCAACAATAAGGTAAGTGATGTTTTAAGAGTGGCTGGAGTTAAAGATGCCTATGGGCTTTTGATGACCACTTTTGATGAAGACAAAATGGGCATGACCGGAAAACAGATCCTTGGAGTGCCCCCCGAAAAATCAGCTATAGCTCTATCACCGGTGGAGCTTAAAGCCGGCCGCTTTTTACACCCTGGGGATTCATATCAAGTTGTGGTTGGAAACAATATCAAGCGAGAGTATGAACTTGAGCTTGGGAGCCGCTTTGAAATCCATGAGAAATATTTTAATGTGGTAGGAATTCTGGATTATACAGGTTCAATCTTTGATAATGCAGTCATAATCCCCCTTGAAACTGCCCAGGAGCTGTACAATGTGGGCGATTCCCTTTCCTATATTTTTGCTGTCCCCGCCGAAGGTCTGGATGCAGAGCGGCTTTCAAAAAGGATTGAATTGAGCGTGAAAGGAACAAGCACGCTTTCTCCAGGAGAGCTCCAAACTCAGGCTCGACAATCTTTTATGATTTTCAGCGTGATTACAATAAGTTCCGGGCTCCTTGCCGCAATTATTGGAGGGCTTTGCGTTATGAACACCATGCTTATGTCTGTTTCTGAAAGGACCAGAGAGTTTGGAATTCTCAAAGCCATGGGTGCTGAAACAAAGGATATACTGCTTCTGACGCTTGGAGAAGCCTGTTTAATGGGGCTGCTTGGAGGAGTGCTTGGGCTTTTTGTAGGAATCGGAGCTGTGGCAATCATGAACGCTTGGCTTGCAAAAACCAGAATTGTACTTTTTTTAATAACTCCAAGGCTGCTTCTGATCGCATTACTTTTTTCCCTCTTCATAGGAGCCCTTTCCGGACTTTATCCTGCTTATCGGGCTTCGAAAATGAGTCCAATGGAGGCTTTGAAGCATGCCTGAGGAACTTATTTTAAATGTAAAAAACCTCTCTAAGACTTATATGCAGGGAAAGATTCAGGTCCAGGCACTGCGTTCGGCTAGCTTAAAGGTCCGAAAAGGAGAATTCCTTGCGATTATGGGGCCGAGTGGTTCCGGAAAATCAACCCTCCTTGCCCTCTTAGGTACGCTGGAAAAAGCCAGCGGAGGAAAGGCTATCCTTGAAGGAATTGAGCTTACTTCGCTTCCCGAAAAACTTTTGCCAAGCCTCAGGAGGGAGAAAATAGGTTTTGTTTTTCAGCACTACAACCTGATTCCCACGCTTTCAGCTCTGGAGAATGTGGAGCTTGCGCTGCGTTTTTCAGGTGTTTCGAAAAAAGAGAGAAAAGCAAGGGCCAAAACCCTGCTTGAGGAAATGGGACTTGGAGCTCGCTTGACTCATAAACCAGCCGAGCTTTCCGGAGGAGAACAGCAAAGGGTTTCAATTGCAAGGGCTCTCGCAAATCGTCCGGCTCTAATTTTGGCTGATGAACCAACAGGAGAAGTTGATACAAAAAACCGGGATTCTATTGTTCGGGTGTTTAAAAAGTTAAGTGAAAAGGGCCAAACGATAATAGTCGTAACCCATGACCCTGAGGTTGCAAAGGAGTGCTCAAGGGTGCTTAGGATTGTAGATGGGGTACTTTCTGACGGGGAAGAGGGCTGAAAAAAAAAGCTTTTCTCTTCCAAGTTAAATTAAATTTCTCCAAGCTCCCAACCCAGGTACTCTTTTATAACTGTGTAGGCCATTGCCGGAGGAAGGATTCCTACATCGGTTATGAGCATGTCAATATATTCAGCTGGCGTAAAGTCAAAAGCCGGATTTTTGACACTTACGTAAGGTAGTTTCTCTAATAATTCAGGTTCGATTACTTCGGAGGCAGCTCTTTCTTCAATTTCGATCGGGTTTCCGATTATGGTGTTCGGGCTGAATTTGTAGGTTTCGGCTGCGACCATGAAATTTTTCCGGGCTTCGTAAGCGGCCAGGGCAAGTTGAGAAGTTCCTATTTTGTTTACGAGAGCTCCGTTTGCGGCAATGGCATCAGCTCCTACAATTACTCGATCCACTTCTTTCATATAATTGCGAACAGCGGAATCTACTATAAGGGTAGTTGGAATTCCAAAAGCATTTAGATGTTTTAGGGTAAGAAGCCCCTGTTTTCTGGGACGACTTTCAGTAGCAAAGACTTTTATGCTTTTTCCTTCCTCAAAAGCCTTTGTGATAATTGCAAGAGCCGCGTTTGAGTTGCAGTGCGTCATTATAATATCTCCATCTCTTATGCGTCTGGCTCCGATTTTTCCTATTCTCTCAAGGGCGAGATCTGCGTTTTTGATGAATAAGGTCGCATTTTCAATTACTTCGGCTCGGGCTTTTTCCAGAGACTCGGAACTGTGTCGGGTTGAGACTTTAACGGCGTTTGGAAGGGAAACTGCAGTCGGCCGGGTGCTTATAAGAATTTGGGATACGGTTTTTATTTTTTCATTAAATTCCTCAAGGCTTTCAACTTCCAACCTCTCTGCATAATCTTTGATTGCTTCAGCGGCAGCTTTTGCGATTCTGCCTGCTCCTCGGATCTGCATTGTCTGAATCTTTTCTGCGCTTTCCTGGACTTTTTTCATGAAATATGATTGAAAAGATTCCGATTTATAGCTATCCTTGGAAAGAGTAATGAAAAAAAAGAAAAAAAAGGGTTCTAATTTGGCAGAATTCAGACGGTGTTGCAATCGACTTTTCCGCTGTTTGCCCCTATGACAATGTCATTTCCAAGGGTTGTTCGGATATGCCAGTAAGGTTCTGTACATTCCGGGGTCAAGGGCCAGGAAAGAGTCATGGCTACAAAAACATCTCCACAGTTAATTGAATTCAGAATTTCAATTGCTTTTTTAAAGTCAATTTCATAGGAATCAAAAGGCTGGATTCCAAGGGGACAGGGCAAAGGCGAAGGCTGTGTCATACCAATTAAAGGGGCCTGAGCTGCATAGTAGCTATAGCAAACGCCTTTGTCAGTCCTGAATAGATAGTCCCAGCCCAAAATATCTTCAGGCATTTTTCCGGCCCCATTCTTGATTCTGGCTTCTTTTAACATAAGCCCTTTAAATTGGACTTCCCCTACTTTGGAAGCTACTTCTTCCATAACTTCTTTTAAAGAAATCATAGTTTTATCCTCTTTTGTCCTCTTTTCTATTTTTCGTTTAACTTCTCAACATAAACCTTATTAAGCAGACATTTTAAAATATCCTTACTTCATCAAATAAAGGCTTGAAGAGTAATTTCAAATATGTATTATATACTATTTGTAGTTTCTTACTTTTTAATAAAATTAAATAATATATTAAGAATATCTTCTTTCTATACACAAATCTAATGTGAATCCTGTGCAGGCTGTTTAAGATTCTCAAAAAGCAGGGGATTTAGATTTTTGTAATCTCCTCTGAGAAGGAGCAAAAGTATTCAAAGAGTTTTGTTCCCCATTTAAGGCCTTCTGGCCCGGAACTGAGCACTTTATTTCTGTGGTCAAAGCTTCCGTTTGAGAAAAAAAGAGAAAGCGCAAGGAAGCGTTCTGTCTGGATTGCAGCAAGCTTTATTTCTTGCTCGCAGACGTAAAAGCGAGTGTTTTTGAGTTTGATAAATTTTTCAAGCTGAAGGAAGTATTCACTTTTTAGTCTTTCAAAAATAGCTGCAGTAACTATGAGGGAGACTTTGGCTCCTTTTTCTGCAAAATCGAGAAACATGTCTGGATAAAGGGGATGAAAAACTGGAGCCAGACCTTTTATCGATTGGGAATTGTCAAGTTCTGTTTTAATTTCTTCGATGGGTTCAAAAAACTGAACATTATCCAAGGTTTTCGAGAAAGAACAGGGTTCAAGCTCCTGAATTTTTTCCAAGAGCTTTGCAGGAATCGCTTCGATTAAATGGCTTTTCCAGTAAACCGGATTCTTTGAAAAGAGGCGAATTGTAAGGATTAAGGCTTCCATTCTCCCAACCACAGCTTTTCCAAGAGGGGAAAGGCTGCAGAGCTCTCCTTCCCGTATCAGGAGCTTTTTATCCTTTAGTTTTTTTATATGGGGGAGAATAGCAACCTGATTAAGTTCAAGAGTATTCATAAGCTCTTCAACCTTTTTAGGTCCGGGCTTTAGAAGTAAAAGAAGCTCGGTTCTTTTTTCAGAAAGGAAAATCAATTCAAGCAGCGGCCTGTTCATCTTAAATTCATTTATTTGAGTTCATATTTATAAATAGTTTTCGAAGAAATTCCATTTTTATTTCTTTTTATCTCTTAAAGCTTACTCCAGTAAATCCAAAAGCCCTTCTTCTAATTCGATTTTTCCTCTCCACCAGCTTGATATTTTCGAAACATCTGCCTTTGAATCCCGCACATCTCCTGCTCTGGGTTTTGCATGGACAATTTTAGAAGCAGAATCAGTAGCCTCAATAATAAGTTCTGCAAGCTTTTGAATAGTCACGCTTTTTCCCATTGCAACATTGAAAAAGTCTCCATCTCCCTCTTCAAGAGCCTTGATATTTGCCTGGACCACATCCCGGACGTTTACGAAATCCCGAGTTTGTTTTCCATCTCCATAGATTATGAGATCTTTTCCTGCCTTTGCCTGTTCGCAAAAGATGGGGATTACGGCAGCATAAGGAGATTTAGGGTCCTGCCTTTGTCCGTAGACATTAAAATAACGCAGACATGTGGTTCGAAGCCCTTGCTCCTCGTAAAACATGCGGGCCAGATATTCAGTATCAAGTTTGGAAATCGCATAGGGAGAAACAGGTTCCGGGTACATACTCTCTTTTTTTGGAATAGTTGGATTCTTTCCATAAATCGCCGCCGAAGACGCGGTCACAAATTTTTCAACCCCTGCCGTAACACTGGCTTGGAGCACGTTTAGAGTTCCAAGGGTGTTTATACGGAAAGCTTCGGCCGGATATTCACAGCTTAAGGGCACAGAGACTAAGGCAGCTTCGTGGAAGACATAGTCAATTCCCAAAAGCGCTTTTGAAACTGTTTGCTTGTCTCTGATATCTCCTTTAAAAAATTCAACATTCTTATGAGAGGGGATGTTTTTTAAAGAACCCGTTTCAAGGTTGTCCAGAATCCGGACTTTGTGTCCCTCGTTTGCAAAGTATTCAGCAATATGGGAGCCGATAAACCCAGCCCCTCCAGTAACCAGCACATTCATGTTTTGAAAAAAGAGCGGGAAGGAACATAATATTTTCCATAGCTCCCTGGGAGGGAGGACTTCGTAAAGCGAAGCCTACAATTCCTTACCCTTCCCGTTAGGTTCTGAATTGTGACATCAGCTTCCTTTTGGGAATCGGATAGAGAAAGCTACGAAGGCTTTAGCTTAGTGAGAGTTCACTAGATATTTCCTGCAAGCCTCAGAGAATTTCTGCAACCTTGAAAACAACGATTGCGCCAAAGGAAATTAATAAAGGTACAATTGCGATATTAAATGAGCTATTCAAATATCTATTCCAGATCTTAGAAGCTGAAAGGACTTCTTTAAGGGAAAGAAGCAAAATCAGCCCAATTATTGCCGTTGCCCCATATTCTGGCAGTCCTGGACTTGTGGCTGCAGACATGGTGCTTGATGAAATTATACTCATTATACTCATTAACACAACACCCCACTATTTCCCTGTTTTTCCTAATTTGGCTCTGAGCTCAATTCAGGACCAAATTCTATTATAAACTAAGCCCACTCAAATTTCTAATAAAAAAATAGTCCTCGAGCTATATAAATATAACTGGAATACTGGTAAACTACTCCTGAGCTAAAGTCTCAGGGGTTTTACGCTGCGTACTATAAATCCTGAAGCTTGTCTTCTTTTTTTAATATTCAGAAGCTCAGAAAAAACTTGCTGTAGGCAGAAGGTGCGGAAGAATTCCAAACAGGAAAACGTTTATGAATCCATGTAAAAGCGTGATAAAAAAAAGGTTTCTTGTTTTCTGGAAGGTATACCCAATAATAAGTCCTACAAAAGCCGTATAGCACATTTCGTATGGAGTTCCGTAACCCGAGTGCATAAACCCGAATAAAAGGCTTGTTAAAATCAGACCTTTTTTTGCTCCTAAGCTTTCTTCTAGTCTGGTTTGGAGAATCGACCTGAAGATAATTTCTTCTATTAAGCCTACAAAAAGGACCATTATAATTGTGAGTTTGAGTATATTTATAATAGAAAGATTGGGAATGAGAGCAGCTGCATGAAGGATGGAATATTCGCCGTATCCGAGCAAAAAACCGAAAGGAATTGCTAGGATTGTAAGAGTACAATTTCTTTTTTTGTTGAAAATGAGTCCCATTTGCTCTCTGGATAAATGCTGAGCTCTTAAAACCAGAGCCACCGGGATTGCAAGTGTTCCGTAGATAAAGAGAAATGAATATAATGTAGCCTCAAAAAAAACAGGGATTGAAAGGTTTATTAGGCGCAGGAGAGGCAAGAGGGTCAGAGCTTGATGGATCCTGTTTATCTGTCTATTTTTGATAAAGGCTGTAGAAAAGGTAAGCGCAACTACTATCCCCACATGCATCCAAGTTGTAGCCCCAACCTCTCCAATAAAAAGCAGACTTTCGGCAAAGGCAATGAAAAAGATGGGAATTGCAATTAAGAGATTTTCATTTTGGAAGTCCAGCTTTTCAGGAGGCATTAATCCCCCTCGATTCGTTTTTTCTATCTCTAGCTTCCCCCACATTTATCCAAAGGTGTAAATCGCGATAGGGTTTGGTTTTTTCGGTCTCATTAAAGAGCAAAAACTCAAGCTTCAGAGCTCTTCCCTCAAAAGGAGGATTAATCTTAAGGCTCCGCTCCCATGTCTCATTATGCCTAAGAGTTATAAAGGCCTGGTCTTCTGGAATTTCGAGGGAGACGTTTTCAAGCCTTAAGTCCATTGTGTAATTAAGGGTTCTGTATTCGTGATTCACAATTCCTACTATAACGGTTCTGCTTTCTCCTAGTAGGTACTCTGTTGGATAGTTGTCCGCCATTCCTTCTGGGCCTAAGATGTAAAATTCCGTGAAATGCTCCCCTTCCTTAGGGGAGACTATGACATAAAAAAGGGTCACGCCTGAAGCTAGAATGGATAGGACCAAAAGAAGTGTAAGCATTTTGTCGATTTTTGATTCAGGCTTTTCCAAAACTTCAGCCTTAAGAGCCAGCCAGTATGTTTTGAAGGAAATTTCAAAAGCTTTTTTCCCTTCTGGGAGATTTTTCCTTCTCCAGCCTGCAATTGCGCACATGAGGAGGGTAAAACTCGAAAGGCAAAAGAGTATTGGAAAAAGCCTGATTCCCCAAGGCGTGTAGTTAAGCCCCAAGCCTATAAGGGGTACAATTGCTATGTTCAGCCCAAAAGAGAGCGCAACTCTCTCAATTCCATCCAATTCCTTTTCCGAAATAAACAGGGCTGCTGTTAGCGCATAACCAGGAAGAAAGAGGACTAGGGGCAGGCCAAGTGCTGTCCGTATAACTGTATCGTTTAGGCCCGGTACTAGCAAGAATAAATTTGTTAAAAGCACCAGGCATACAACGCCCAGTAGATCCGATGGAATTGTTCTGTTTCCTCTCATTTAGTGTCAACAGGGGTATATATTTTATACCGGTTCCTCTTTTTATAGGACAGTTTATAAAAAGGGGGTTTTCAATTAAAAAGGTTTTTGATTCCCCTGAGAAGCTTTTTTATTTTTTTAATTTCTTCGTTTTTCTTTTATCTTTGTATCTTTTTGTCCTTAAACTTTTTTTTGTTTGGGAGGACAAAAGGGGCCTTAATTTTCCAGTTTTTCATCTCTTTTTAGCTCGATTGCAAAATGCCCTTTAAGGTTTTCCATTCTCGAAAAAGAAGGGGTACTATCGTATTTTTCTATCAAACTCCCTCCTCTAATTTATTCCAAATTGCTTTTGCTTGCCTTGGGAAGATCTTATAATTTTTAATAAGTATGTTTATATGCGATGCGCACCAATTTATTTTAAATTGTGAGACGTATTATTAGCACGAATCATATATATTTATAATTATTATATAGATTGTGCATCTTTTGGGGAAAAGGGGGAGAGGCACTTGGACTTAGCTTCAAACCAGATACAGCTCACTTTAATTCTTAATATCATTGAGGAAAAAATAGCTCAGGATATTTAGGCCTCATAACCAAAAAATTCGCTTGGAAGAGGCTTTGAGTTGCGTGAGTATCATGGATAACAATTTGTCCATTACAGTTGATATTGAAGACTGGTATCATATTCCTTCCGTTTGTGGGTCTACATTTTCTGTATACAGAGATGTAGAGGATTTTTTTGAGAAATGGGAAGGCAGGTATGATTACCTTACAGACCCTACAAAAAGAGTGCTTGATCTGCTTGATGAGTTTAATGCAAAGGCTACATTTTTTATTGTTGCCGATATCGTTGAACACTATCCTGGCCTGCTCGAATCCATCGTATCTCGAGGGCATGAAATTGCCTGCCATGGGTTGCACCATGCTTGCGTAATTGATCCGAATACAAAAAAAGCTCTACTAAGTCCTGAGGAATTTGAAAAAAGAACCTTAAAAGCTAAGAGAATTCTTGAAAAGCTAAGCGGAGAAAAAATATTGGGTTATCGGGCTCCAAATGCCTTTGTTGGGGGCTGGATGCTAGATTCCCTTGAAAAAATCGGCTTTAAATATGATTCTTCGGTTTGTGTAAATTCAATTTATAACAAAACTGATTCTTCGCTTAAAGGAGTGTCTACATTTCCTTATCATCCCGAACCAAACGGTTTAACGCCTGCTTGTGAAACTTCTCACAGACAGCTTGTAGAATTTCCTTGGGCTTACTATGATTTTTGCGGCTTTAAAATTCCCACCTCAGGAGGTCCAATGTTGAGATTTCTTGGAGCTAATATGATATTAAAAGGGCTTAAGCAGAGCTTAAAGAGAGGAAATACGGTTTTTTATTTTCATTCTATTGATCTTTCGCCTGAAGTCTTTCCCAATGTCGGAAATGGAAGGCCTATGTACTGGGCTATAAAAGGCAAGTTGATTGAAAATCGAATTCGACATATTTTAAGTAATTTAAATAATGTGAACTTTATTCCTCTTAATGCTTGCTCAGATTTACAGGGCACAGACTTTGAATTTTCAAAACTTATTCCACAGCGTTCTTACGTTGATTTGCCAAATATTGAGACAAAATATTCTGAAGAATGAGGCCTCCCAATAAATATTCTCTGGAATGGGCAGCTTTCTAGAAAAAGCACAGTTCCTCTTCCTTTGATAAAATTAAAACGCTTTCTAATAAAATATCCCTCATTATTGAAATGAAGCTGTTTAATTCTGGTTGGTACAATGAATCTTTATAATATATTTCTCTACTTGTTTTATCTTATTGCACGAAGTGCTCCCTCCAGTAAACTAAGATTATTTGGATTAAAGAGGGTTAGTTATGTTAAACTTGGTAAAAATTGTTATCTTGGGCCAAGCATCACAATAAGTCCTTTTGGAGGCGGAAGAACTTATTCAAAGAAATTAAATAAAGTATTTCTTACTCTTGGAAATCGAGTCGCAATAAGCCCTAATGTATCTTTTTTATGTTCGATGCACCCTGAAGATTCAAGGCTATCTAAAATATACGGAAAAATAAAGCCTATAATCGTAGAAGATGATGTATGGATTGGAGCTGGAGCAATAATTCTTGCAGGGGTGACACTTCACAGTTGTTCTGTTATAGGGGCCGGGGCAGTAGTTACAAAAGATGTGCCTGAAAAAACTGTGGTTGTAGGAGTTCCTGCAAAATACCTAAAAGATATCCCTGATTTAGGGGGGCAAGCATGAAAAAAATTTTTGTCACAGATGGGCGCTCCCTTGCAGCATTAGCAATTATACGTTCATTTGGCGAAAAAGGCTTTGAAGTTCATTGCGGGGAGGACTTTAAGCACAATTTGTCTTCCTATTCTCGCTATATAAAAAAAAGAATTGTGTATCCCTCCTCGGCAACTCAGCCTTCACAGTTTATAGAATATTTGCTTGATTTAACAAAAAAGGAAAAATATGAGATGATTATTCCAGTTAGAGATGAAACCACAATCTTATTAGCTAAACATAAAAACGCTTTCTTAAAACTTACTAGGCTTTATCTTGCTGATTATAATACTATTTTAAAATTTAGGGATAAAGGAAAAACTGTCAAACTTGCTCAGCAATATGGCATCCCGACTCCAAAAACCTATTTTCCAGAATCTCAAGGGATTGAGGAAATAAAGGAATCTGTAAGTTATCCTATATTAATAAGAGCTAGAATTAGTTCTGGATCTCGGGGCATAATATATGTCAATTCGACAGAAGAATTTGATGAAGCATATAATTCAATAAAAAAGGAATATGGAGAACCGCTGATTCAAGAGTATATATACAAAACTGGTTACAGTACTGCATGTATATTACTTGATGATACTCAAAAAGAAATTGCTTCTTTTTCATACAGAAGAATTAAAGAATATCCCATCACGGGTGGGCCTACTGTTGTTGGTATAAGTAGTGAAGATTCAGAGGTTATATCGTATTCCCTTAAACTATTGAAGAGGATGAACTGGAAAGGAGCAGCTGAAATTGAATATATCTTGGACCGCAATGGAAATCCTCTTTTGCTTGAAGTAAATCCTAGGTTCTGGATGCCTCTTAACTTATCTATAAAAGCTGGGGTTGATTTTCCTTATTTGATGTATCAATTGGCAATAGGGGAAAAGATTGGCAAGGTTACATCCTATAAAACTGGCCTTAAGTATAGATGGGTACTGCCAAACGAAATCTTATGGCTTACCCAGACTTCTGATAAAATCAAGGGTATTAAGGAATTTTTTGATTTTGGGGATAAAAATACTTG
>JAQUFK010000072.1 GCA_028684695.1 Methanosarcinaceae archaeon
AAGATTTTTAATAAGGACTGGAGAGGGCACAGAGAGTCCAAAGGGGAGTAGGAGTACCAGACTTACTAATGTTGACCAGAAAGTTTGGGAAAGCCCGGAATAATCTTTTTTGAGATAGCTTACCATTAGGATTGAAATGCCATAGGAAAGCCCAGAGAGTAGCCCCCAGAGTAGTCCGGAAAAACATTTTTCTCCAGCTGACCCTAGACTTCCGGCAGCAAAGAGGCTTTTTGGATCTATTACAACTACTATTCCCAAGAAACAAAGGAAAAGGGCTAAAATACTATTTAAAGTGATTTTTTCTTTTAGAAAGATTGGAGAGAATAGGGTCACGTATATGGGAGCTGTATAAAGGAGGAGCACAGCTACAGAGAGGCTTGTAAGCCGGATTGAATTATAATAAGAAAATACGGTAACGGTATTTAAGATTCCAAGCAGCCCCAGATATTTTTTATTTCCTTGGAGGGAAAGCTTGTAAAGCTTCTTAAATGATATAAGGTAGACTAAAATCCCTGCAAGCCCGAAAAGCAGCCTGTAAAAGAGAATGGAGCCTGTTTCCATCTCGCATATGCCATTTATGAAGATTCCTGCCGTTCCAAAGAGGATACAGGCTGTTATGACTGCTGCGGATGAATTTGTATTTACTTTTAGCGTCAGAGCCATGATGCAGCATGAATAAAAGCTCTGAGATATAAAGGTTTTTGAAAATAAACAATAATGAAAGATTTTATTGGATAAAATAAGCTATTGTGAGCTCTTTTTTGACAAATAAGGCTTTAAATATGGCTGTATCTCTGAAAATCGAAATTTCTTGCTTATTTTTCAAAAAAAGAAAAAGATGAAGGAATTATGAATTTTGAGCCTGAAGCTTAGAAATTCATTTTGCTTTCTGCTTCCCGGCTTTCAGAATTTTTTTGAGGTTCTGCAGCCGCGCTTTCAGCTTCGAAACTGACTAAAAAAGCACTTGAAAGGATCAGCAAGCAGCCTAGCAGAGTGCCAGAGGAAAGAGGATCCTTTAGCAGGACAGTGGCGCAAAAAATTGCGCTTACCGGCTCAAGTAGCGAGATAAGGCTTGCAACTTGAGCTTTTACCTGCGTGAGCCCTGTAAAGTAGAGGATTGAGCCTATGGAAGTGATCATCACTCCCAGAAAGAGAATTAAGGGAAGATTTTCAAGCAAGTCTGATCCAGGACTTTTTACAGCATAGGGCAAAAGGAATACAAGAGCTATGCCTGTTGAAAGAATGAGTTGTTCAAGTCCTGTATATTCGTCTCTTAAATACCTTGAGCTTAGGATAATACAGGCATAAAACAAACCCGAAAAAAGCCCAATTAGTACTCCGAAGAAGTAGTTTTTTTCGCCTGTGGAAAAAAGAGCCTCAGGGCCCACAACGAGAAATACCCCTGTAAGGGAGAGCAAAAGAGCCGCAATATTTTTTGGGGTCAGGCGCTCTTTTAGCAGGAAAGGAGAAAGAAGGCTTACGTAAATCGGAGCAGTATAAAGCAGCAAGACCGAGACTGAGACATTTGTATAATTTATGGCTGCATAATAGGAAATCAGAACTCCTGCCTGGCAAACTCCAAGTAAAAACAGCCCTTTTCTTTTTTTTCTAAATCTGAGTCTGAAAAGCTCCCCTTTTAAGGCCAGATAAGCCACAAGTACTAAAAATCCCAAAAGGAGCTGGTAAAAGACCACTGTCCCAGGATTCATATTCTTAATGAATACAAAAAAGATTCCGGCAAAGCCATAAATGATAGAGGAGGATAGCACCTGAAGCTTTGCTTTTAGATTAAGGGAGGTCATAACCTTTGGAATGGGAAGTTTCAGTATAAATAACTCTTTCTGGAGCAAGCTTGGGAAAAGTAATAGCTCTGCGGGGATAAGAGGTAGCAAGAGTTTGTTAATAGGGTTAAGCAGGTTGGTTAGTAGGTTATTATTATAATAATAATAATAATAATAATAATAATAATAATAATAATAATAATAATAATAATAATAATAATAATAATAATAATAATAATAATAATAATAGGGTATGAAAGTGAACTACCCCTGAGCTAAAGACTCAGGGGTTTTAACGCTGCGTTCTATAAATTCAGAGGATACAGCCAGCAAGCTGGCTGTATCCATGGATCCAATGGAATCGTTTTTGAGTTGCATCACAAACGAATTTCATGATCTATTAAATCTATTTTTTGGTTATAGATCATATATTTCCTGGTATTCTTTACTCAGCGTTTGGAACTTGGGTTATTCGGAACTACTGTTGTTTTTAATATAATCCAATTATTCTATTTCTAATAATTATTCTATTTTTAAGAATTCATTGGATCTTGTTATTTATTTTTTGATTTGAAGAAGTATACTACGCCAACAATCACAACCAACCCAAGAAGGCCTGCGATTATCAGTCCTTTATTTGAAGTTTTTTCTTCCGGAAGATCTGCATAAGTAGCAGAGGAGCTTTCAGGTTCTTCCGTCCCAAGAGGCTCAACGTCAGTGCCAGTGTTTACGTTGTCAACACTTTTTCCAAGGGTTGGGTCCTCTGATGTTGTTTTTTCATCTGGGATGTAAAATCCTCCCCCTCCACCGCCACCTCTACTTTTACTAGATGAACTTTCCTTGAGAAGTTTCGCATTAATTGTCAAACCTTTGTAGATATCCGATTTTTTTATCGCCTCTATTTTTTCAGCATCAATAGGCTCTATTATTAACTCCTGATTATTTTTATCTTTATCCTTAATTTTATAAAATTTCAGCTCGTTTATTTCTTCAGGAGTACAGCTTAATAATACTTTATCAAGGGCGTTTTCTCCTAATTTGCCTTCTTTATTAACATTAATTGTGCCAACCTTTTTTCCTTTATGTTTTACTTCGATGGAAGTTCCAACAGAAGCTTTTTCTCCATCTATATAGATATCCCCAGAAAGAATAACTGGTTGTTCTGGAAGTGTTTGTTTTAGATTTTCCAGATCTGGTAGTTCTTCTAGTGAGGTTTGATTTTCTGCCTGATCTTCAGCGGCGGCAATTCCTGCTGTTGCAAATAATAAAATTAATACTTGGAATAGTATTGACAAACTAATTAGATTCTTTTTCATATAATCCCCCCATCAAAAAAATTAGGATGAATTATAAATAACTCATCCTTTCCCGAATTTTCCTTTTAGTTTAGCTACCTACTGGACCATACTTTCCTGTCATATTCATGTACAACCAGTATCCTTCATGCGGGCTCATTTCAAAGATATCGGTCCCCCTATGTTTTTTGTCGTTCTCGTCTACTCCTAGCATGCCGGTCTGGTTTTTATAGCCGCATTGAGTGTAGGTCTTTTTGACAGGGTCCCATGGGCCCATTATATACCGATATTCCGAATTATCAATCCCGCCCAGTACAGTTTTTGCATACAAACTATCCGTTGAGTCACTGTGTCCGATAGCGTTCCAGCCTTCATATAATTCAAGATTTCCTGGAGCGGTAGCTCCTTTTTGAGCAAGACGGTCATCCGGGATACAGCAAGTTTTATTTGCATAAATCCAGTAGCCTTTCAAAGGCACCCACTCGCAACCCGGATTGGTCCATATACATTCTTTTGAATTATATTCCATGATACACTCGAGAGGTAGGCCTTCTGTAATATCTTCAAAGCTTTGATTTTCAAGGACATAAGGAATGGATACGAAGTTCCAGCCTTCACTAAGGCAGATTCCATCGGAGTCTTCAATACACTCGAAATATCCATTCTGCCAGACAGTCTCGATTTTCGTACCTGTTTTGGCCATTATTTTTGATTCAGTAAGATCAAAAACCAAGTCTGTAGAGCAAGCACATTCTGATATGCATTTTATAGAGAATGTTGCAATAACAAACTCTCCATTCACTTCTGCTGGCGCTAAGAATCCAATTCTTACCATACCGTTTTTGTTATTAACACCAGATGTTGGAAAATCTTTCTCGTTCGTGATAAAACCTGTAAGAGCAACGCACTTCGGATCGTAAGTGAATACAACTTGCCCCCCTTGGAAATCATTGGCATTTACTTTTATTTTTACCTCTGTTTCCTGTCCACAGTTGATACTGCTTGATGAAGGATCCATATAAACTTTGGTCGAATCATCTGAATCCTGATCATCTGCGATGAGAGAAAAAGTTCCACCTGTCCAACAAACTGATGGTATTTTTTTAGAATCTATGCCTATTAACTTGGATTCCTCTTGGACAATTTTCAAATCAGTAGTGCATGTACATTCAGATATGCATTTTATAGAGAATGTTGCAATAACAAACTCTCCATTCACTTCTGCTGGCGCTAAGAATCCAATTCTTACCATACCATTTTTGTTATTAACATCAGATGTTGGAAAATCTTTCTTGTTCGTGATAAAATCTGTAAGAGCAACGCACTTCGGATCGTAAGTGAATACAACTTGCCCCCCTTGGAAATCATTGGCATTTACTTTTATTTTTACCTCTGTTTCCTGTCCGCAGTTGATACTGCTTGATGAAGGATCCATATAGACTTCTGCTGCAGATACAGCTGTTATGGAAACCATTAGCAGAGCAATTGAAATCAGCATTAAATGAGGCAATCGTTTACATCTTATCAATAATTCATTCATTGTTTCACCCTGTTTCTCTGAAATTTATATGATGAGAAGCCTCTAAGCTACTCATCATATCTCAATTAAGCAATTATCTCAATTTCAGTTGCATACGAGTGTATTCTGAGATTCCCCATTGAGCCAGCAGTTCATGATCCACAGGGCATCTGCCATGTCCACATCTCCATCATCATTCATATCTCCATCAGCAAGAAGTGGATACTGAGATTCCCCATAGAGCCAGTAGTTCATGATCCTCAAGGCATCTGCCATATCTACATCCCCATCTCCATTTACATCCCCGCAAGCATTTTCATCATTTGGCAATCCTGAGACGCAGTTAACATAAATATCGTCGCAGATGCAAGGATCATGCCAGAACTTGACACGTTCGCCTTGCCACGCTTCAATTGGTTCTGTGTTATCTCCATCCCAAATGTGAATACAGGCTTCTGGAGCATACCAGGAAAGGGTGACTAGGTAAAGCTCTCCCTTGGGCAGTACAAACTCTGTGTACTGGTCAGGATAGGTATAGAACCATTCAAGTACCCAGCTTTCTATTTCCTCGCTGTTTTCGAAATATTCCTTATATATTTCCTTCAGTTCACCTGAGTACCTCTCTTCTACAGACTCTTCCACATATTTGATTTCCAATGGTGGTCTTTCCTCTATAGGTCCAATCTTGTCCTTCCAGCTTTCAGGTACTGTTTGACTCTTCTGCACATCCACTAAGACGTCATGATCCATATTGAAAGGCGGCATTTCTGGCAGGATCTCTCCTTCTTCCCAGACCTCTAGGTGTTTTCCGTAGATCTTTATTGGCACTTTTGGCAATTTCTGCCTGAATGCTATGTACTTAAAGCAGTCTTCTTTTGCCTTTATGGCTGCTACGTTGTAAAAGACCTCATCCACAATGAAGGCTTTCTGATTCCAGTTTGGATTTTTAGCAATGTTTGCTCCAACCTGGCCAAACATCCTTCCTACTTTTATAGTAGCCCTTTCATTTGAGAGAGCCACTACTTCTATAAAGAAGGGACCTTGTGTTGGCTTATTTGAGTTTTCGATCCCTCTTGAGAAGAATTTTCTACCCTTCAGTGGAATTATAACCGATCTTGTTTCCTGTTTTGCTCCCCCTCCTTCGTTATCACAGACCGTGAAAGTTGCACTTGGAGTCTGGCCAAGATTATTGACCTGCTCCAAGGTCACTTTATTGTCAAAGAACTGAAGCTCACCCTCTTCCTTAAGAAGTTTATTCTCAAGTACGAGGACTATACTCTCATCAGCACTGAGTTCGACTCCGTCGTTATCCATGGATTCTAGGACTCCATCTCCATCGATATCGAATCCAAGAGTCTTTTCACTCTCTATTGTAACAATGTCTTTTAGTCCATCCCCATCCGCATCAAAACTGTTAAGACCTCGATAAGAGTTAGTGGCATCGTGAGCCATTGGGATAAAAATTCTGCTGCCCGCTTTAACCATTACTGGCTGGGTGTTACTGTCTGTCATCATGTATACAAATTCCTGATTTATTGAGGGGCCGTAAATATCAGCATCTTTTTCCCCATCAACTTCAGGATTGTTGGATTCAATAATTCTGTACCCTAGTGAGAGCCACTTATGGAGTTCGTCTTTATCATTGACATCGACTACAACTGTCTCTGGGCAATCTTCATCTTCCACTTTATCTGTTTTTTCAAGGACAATATCCCACACCCCGTTTTCGGTATAATCCTTAAACCACTCTTTTTCATACCACATTCTCTTAAAGACCTTTTCTTTTGGAGTCTGGATCGTAGCCCCTCCATCACAAGGATAAAAGAGCAATTCGTTCCAACCTCGGTTGTGGTCCATGAGAGCCGGGTTAAAGGTTACAAAGTCCTTTCTAGGCGCTTGCTCTGCCTGTGGATAAAAGGGCGCTTCTGGGTCCGTATATGGTGGATTTTCCGATTTGAACCCCGGTTTCTCAGGATCACACATCGTTTGGTTTCCGGGGCCTTCACCATATGTACCATAGAGTCTTATGGACGAAATATCCTTATTTTCCTCGACATATAAACCGGAGCAATCTATACCATCATACCAGAACTTGACACGTTCGCCTTGCCACGCTTCAATTGGTTCTGTGTTGTCTCCATCCCAAATGTGAATACAGGCTTCTGGAGCATACCAGGAAAGGGTGACTAGGTAAAGCTCTCCCTTGGGCAGTACAAACTCTGTGTACTGGTCAGGATAGGTATAGAACCATTCAAGTACCCAGCTTTCTATTTCCTCGCTGTTTTCGAAATATTCCTTATATATTTCCTTCAGTTCACCTGAGTACCTCTCTTCTACAGACTCTTCCACATATTTGATTTCCAATGGTGGTCTTTCCTCTATAGGTCCAATCTTGTCCTTCCAGCTTTCAGGTACTGTTTGACTCTTCTGCACATCCACTAAGACGTCATGATCCATATTGAAAGGCGGCATTTCTGGCAGGATCTCTCCTTCTTCCCAGACCTCTAGGTGTTTTCCGTAGATCTTTATTGGCACTTTTGGCAATTTCTGCCTGAATGCTATGTACTTAAAGCAGTCTTCTTTTGCCTTTATGGCTGCTACGTTGTAAAAGACCTCATCCACAATGAAGGCTTTCTGATTCCAGTTTGGATTTTTAGCAATGTTTGCTCCAACCTGGCCAAACATCCTTCCTACTTTTATAGTAGCCCTTTCATTTGAGAGAGCCACTACTTCTATAAAGAAGGGACCTTGTGTTGGCTTATTTGAGTTTTCGATCCCTCTTGAGAAGAATTTTCTACCCTTCAGTGGAATTATAACCGATCTTGTTTCCTGTTTTGCTCCCCCTCCTTCGTTATCACAGACCGTGAAAGTTGCACTTGGAGTCTGGCCAAGATTATTGACCTGCTCCAAGGTCACTTTATTGTCAAAGAACTGAAGCTCACCCTCTTCCTTAAGAAGTTTATTCTCAAGTACGAGGACTATACTCTCATCAGCACTGAGTTCGACTCCGTCGTTATCCATGGATTCTAGGACTCCATCTCCATCGATATCGAATCCAAGAGTCTTTTCACTCTCTATTGTAACAATGTCTTTTAGTCCATCCCCATCCGCATCAAAACTGTTAAGACCTCGATAAGAGTTAGTGGCATCGTGAGCCATTGGGATAAAAATTCTGCTGCCCGCTTTAACCATTACTGGCTGGGTGTTACTGTCTGTCATCATGTATACAAATTCCTGATTTATTGAGGGGCCGTAAATATCAGCATCTTTTTCCCCATCAACTTCAGGATTGTTGGATTCAATAATTCTGTACCCTAGTGAGAGCCACTTATGGAGTTCGTCTTTATCATTGACATCGACTACAACTGTCTCTGGGCAATCTTCATCTTCCACTTTATCTGTTTTTTCAAGGACAATATCCCACACCCCGTTTTCGGTATAATCCTTAAACCACTCTTTTTCATACCACATTCTCTTAAAGACCTTTTCTTTTGGAGTCTGGATCGTAGCCCCTCCATCACAAGGATAAAAGAGCAATTCGTTCCAACCTCGGTTGTGGTCCATGAGAGCCGGGTTAAAGGTTACAAAGTCCTTTCTAGGCGCCTGCTCTGCCTGTGGATAAAAGGGCGCTTCTGGGTCCGTATATGGTGGATTTTCCGATTTGAACCCCGGTTTCTCAGGATCACACATCGTTTGGTTTCCGGGGCCTTCACCATATGTACCATAGATCCTTAAGGTACTAGCGCAATTAGTATTATCAGTAGTAGCATCATTGGACCCGCTGTCCTTATCGCTGGATGCTGCAGCTATTCCTGTCAGAGCTAGACATAAAATAGCTACAATGAATAGCGTATTCATTTTCCTTCGCATTTCTGTATCACCTTCAATTTGACATACAAGTAAAGTTTATGTCAATGAAACAGTCACGAGAGGAATTCCCATTTTTTCAGGATACGCTTCTAAAAATTATAGGAGGCTTGAATTCTTGAAAGATTCATTAGATTTATACTCTGTATGGAGAATCCTACATACAGAACTGTAAAGCCCTATAATTTCATATTAAAATTTATGCAACAATGCCCAACTCCTTTTAAGACCATCTAAAATAGCCTTAAGGATTTTTTGAAAATCGGACTTGGTATTGATTCTTGGATTAAAATCCGATTTCATTTTGCATTGCTGCAGTCTTTGAAGCCCCAACTCCCTAAATAATCCATCTGGTCACTGACAATATTTAGATAAAATGCAGATAATATATATCATTAAGAAAGTTTGATAAGAATCATTAATAAATATACAAATGAATATAATAATATTTGAAGAAAAATACTCTATTTATATTAAAAATAAAACGGTTTCTTATTTTATTTTAAGATATGGTTACTTGATAATAATAGAAAACTATGCAGGATAGTAAGCCTTATTTGTAAAAATAAATATTTATAAATTTTTTATATTAAAACTAATCAATGGATCCTTTCTATGTAGCAGCAAGCATTTTGTCAATGTTTGATTTTTATATATTTGTATAGATACTATTTTTTGAAAAGTAAAAATGAATTATTTGTATAAATTTTAACGGCGTGACTTAGAATATTTCTTATTATACTGTTGTATACTGATTGTTTAATATCATACTGATATTATTATATAGTAAGGCAAACGATAAAGAATAAGAATCTTAGTTACATATAAAGGGATTCGCCAAGGGATTTTTTAAAAATATCCTGAAAATTTGCAATGAGGGGATTTGCAAATCCAATTTTTCTATGTAAAGGGGGAATTAAAATTAAAAGACGAAG
>JAQUFK010000073.1 GCA_028684695.1 Methanosarcinaceae archaeon
ACTCTGAAAGATAGGGGATGGAAATGTCCTCTATGTGGAACATTCCATGATAGGGATATAAATGCTGCAATAAATATCAAAAAATTTGCATTACAGGATCAAAATCTGATAGGAACTTGACACCGCCGGAACGGTGGGAAGGGCCTGTGGACTCGCAGAGATTGCTCTGGAGTATGAAGCAGGAAGCCCGTTAAATCTTTAGATTTAGCGGGCAGTTCACCAGGTCTTACTTATTCAGGAGTTATTATGACAGAAAACGTGCATAACAGAGAAGAAATTGCTGAAAAATACAGGGAAGCTGGGCGGATCCTCAGGCAGGTCCGGACCGAGGCAAAGAAGCTGGTTCGGGTCGGAGGCAGCCTTCTTGAAGTTGCGGAATTTGTGGAAAACCGAACTCTTGACCTCGGAGGAAAACCAGCTTTTCCTTGTAATATTTCAAGAAACGAAGAAGCAGCTCATGCAACCCCTAAAGCAGGAGCTACGGATACCTTCGGAAAGGATATGGTAAAGCTTGATCTTGGGGTGCATGTGGATGGCTACATTGCAGATTCGGCTCTGACTGTTGATCTTTCGGGAAATTCTGATCTTGTAAAGGCTACTGAAGAAGCTCTTGCTGCGGCAATTGCCCTCGTAAAACCTGGAGTTAGCACTGGAGAACTGGGAAGCGCAATCGAAGAGACTATCCGAAGTTATGGGCTGCTTCCTATCTCAAATCTTACTGGCCATGGACTTGGGCCCTATATTGCTCATGAAAATCCTGCAGTTCCTAACCGGTACGTGGATGGGGGAGCAATCTTAAAAGAAGGAGATGTGCTTGCAATCGAGCCCTTTGCAACCGATGGCAAAGGGCTGGTTCATGATGGAAACTGGACTGAAATTTACAGTATTATTCGGAAAAAACCCGTCCGGATGCCCGCAGTTAGGAAAGTTCTCAAGCAGGCCGAAGAATACAAAGGCCTTCCTTTTGCAAAACGCTGGCTTTCCTCTGATAAACTGGATTTTGCAATGCTCCAGCTTGAAAAGGCTGGGATTCTTCATGGCTATCCTGTACTTTTGGAAAGCGCAGGCGGGCTAGTTGCTCAGGCTGAACACACGCTTATTGTAAGCGCAGATGGCTGTGAAATTACAACCAAGTAAAAAGCTTTTAAATTAGCGCAGGCTGGGATAAAAATATAAAGAAGATTCTCCTAAAGGAAAAGGAATTTTAGAGAAATGAGTTGAGAATTTTGAAAAAGAAAACCTTGTTGCTTGCAGTTAGTCTAATCCTTCTACTTTCCGAAACAGGGGCTGCGGCTTTTTCCTATACCAATAATATTACCTTAAATGCTGAAAACGCTTCTTGGGAATATAATGAGTATGTAACAAACATGGAAGCCAGTTTTTCCAGGCAGCTTATTGATAGTCAGACTGGCAATAATGATAATTTTGTTAATGTCTGGGAATTGCTGGATATGGAGCGCAGGTTTGAGGCGAAGCTGCAAAAATCCCTTGAAAAAAACCCGGATCTCAAATTAAATAATTCCTCCGAACCTGCTACAGTTTCGGATCTTGAATACCATTTCTCGGAAAAGTCTCTTGGAAACGTCTTTAAAAAAACGGCTTTGGAAAACCGGGCTCAAGTCTCCTACAAACTCAAGAAAGGAGCGCTTACCTCTGGCACTGAACTCTGGTTAAGGGGGACTCCAGAATCCAAAGTCAGAGTAACTCTTCCCCCAGGACTTGAGGTAAACGGATCTGAAGGCCTTAAAGACCGCAGGCTCGCTTTTATAAACGAAAGGGCAGTTTTGAAAGGTAGGTTTGGAGCTGCTGGGGAAATTACCCTCAGGCTTTCGGAGAATAAGACTTATGGCTCGAACTTGGCTGAAGAAGCCTTAAAGGCTAGCAAGGTGGAACAAAAGAACGAATCCGCAGCGAAAAAGCCGGTTTCCGATCCAAGTCCCAACCTTTTTAATTATTTTGGCAGTCTGACCCTTTAAGCTTTCAGGCTTTTTTTTCCGTAGGCTCAAAAAGCTTTTTCCAAACCCAAAAGCTTAATCTTCCTCCTATTCCATGCTAAAAGACATGCTTATAGAACAGCTTGAAATGGAAAACGGATGCGTCCTTAGCCTCTGTTTTCAGTTGCAAAATTCTCCTCTGCTTGTATTGCGAGCCAAAAAAGGTTTTTATCAGGAAAGTTTTTTCTGAATTTTTCCTAAAAAATGAGTATACACGGGTTTAGCAATGTTATACGCTTTTGAACTTTCAGGAGAACACGAAAAACTCCCCCAAGCCGAGGTTCTGGCCAGTCTTGAGACCCTGGGGTTGGAGTTTGTGCCTCATGCTTTTTTTGAACAGTGCCTTGTTCTGGATATAAAGGGCTCTAAAGAAGCTGTTGAAAAAATTCTAAGAGGGCCGCTTCCGGCGCGACTTGCAATGACTCACCGGATCCTTAAAGTTGTGGGAATTGTCAAAAGCCAACCTGATAAAATTCTCGAACTTGCCAAAGCTTTTGAACCCTCGGCTTTTATCCAGAAAGGTGAAACTTTTGTTGTTCGAGCTAAAAGAATCGGAAAACAGGTGACTTTTCCCTGTGAACCTCTTGAGAAAAAAGTGGGGGGTTGTATCTATAGAAAAGGTTTTCGGGCAAACCTCAAAGCTCCAGACGTCAGTTTCCGCCTTCTCCTAAGCGAGCAGACCGTTTTTGGAACCCTGCTCTCTTCGGTTGACAGGAGTGCATACGAGATCCGGACGCCTCAAAACAAGCCTTTTTTCCATCCCGGCGTCCTTATGCCAAGAGTTGCCAGGGCCCTTGTAAATATCGCCAGAACCAAAGCAGGAGCTCTTTTTCTTGATCCTTTCTGCGGAACTGGAGGTATTCTTGTAGAAGCAGGTCTTCTCGGGGCAAAAGTTCTGGGGCTTGATGCTCAGGAAAAACTTGTACTCGGGGCGCGTATGAATCTTGAGGCTTTCGGAGCCGACTATGTTCTTCTGGAAGGCGATGCCTGCAAGCTTCCCTTAAAATCTGAGACAATAGACACAGTCGTTACTGATCCTCCTTACGGCCGTTCGGCTGCAGTTCTGGCTGAATCTTTGGATAAACTTTATGCAGGAGCTCTTTCTGAATGCTTCCGCGTGCTTAAACCAGGAAGCTTCGCGATTGTGGTCTCGGATAAACCGGCTTTTGAATACGGAGAAAAAGCAGGCTTTGAGCTGCTTGAAGTTTATACTCAGAGGGTACATAGAAGCCTTACTCGAACGATAACGGTTTTTCGAAAACCAGTGTGAAAACTAGTTCTAATATCTCCCCTCCCTCTTGCAAAGCCTCATTCTTTAGCAATCAATTCCTCGAGCACCTCAGCCATTACTCTGTGTTCGAGGATGCGCCTGTAGTTAAGGTCTGTTGCTCTGCGCAAGGAATAGGAATCCTCGATCCATTCAATGGATTCCGAATAAGTGATTTCCATTAAGGTAAGGCCGTAAGGGGGCGCAGGCTCAAGTCCTTCTTCATAGATCTCAGGCGAGAGCATCTGGCGCAGCCAGTCTTCATCCCTGACTCCGTTTCCTATCATGGAAAGAGCGCTTACGATTTTTCGGACCATATTCCAGAGAAAACTGTTTCCGATAACATCAATTTTTGTAAGTTCTCCATCAACCCGGATATCTATTCTCTCAAGGGTTCGCACCGTGCCTTTATCCCCATCAGTTTTGGAAAAGTTTGCAAAATCGTGGGTTCCCAAAAGGAGTTTTGAAGCTTCCCTTATTTTGGGTATATCATAAGCTTCTCCGCACATAATGTATCTATACCTTCGGGAAAGCGCTTGTCTTCGCGGGTCAAAGTCTGCTGGCACTTCTGCATGGGCCCAAGCCCAGATGGAGGGAGGAAGTTCTGAATTTATGACTCTGGGAATTGCCAGATTGGGTTTGTCGGTATTAAAGGAGATGACCTGCCCGAGGGCGTGCACGCCAGCATCGGTTCTGCCTGCACAGATATATCTGGAGGCTTTTGGGCTTTCTATAATTCCGAGTTTTCGGAGAGCTTTGAAAAGTTCTCCTTCCACGGTCTCAACATTGGGCTGGATCTGGGAGCCGTGAAACTCGGTGCCTATATAAGCAAGTTTTAGAGCAACTCTCATATAAATTCCCTGATTACATGGACTTTTTCTTATAATAGGCTTCTCTTATGATCAGAAGGCATATGACAAAGAGGCAGCCAAAGAGGAACCAGATTCCAGGATGAGCCAAAAGGGTATCAAAAAAGTGCTGTCCTGCTCCGCTTCCAAAGCTTCCGGGAGGAAGGGAATCCATGGCAGATGTATTCATCCCTTCAGAGGGTCCTTCTGCAGAAAGAGCATCTACAGGGGTTTCTGTTTCTTCAAGAGTATCCGAAGTTTGCGTTTCCCTGACTGCTTCAGCTTCCCCTGCTTCTTTAATTCTCTCCCTTCCTTCTTCTGCCGTTTCTTCCCTCACTTTTTCTGTTGAATCCTCCTCAAAAGTATTTCCTCCCATACTTGTATTCTCAACGTTTCCGGCAAATGTAGTGTCTGCAGTCCCGTTAAAAATAGGGGGAGCTCCTTCGTCAAGCGAGTAATATTCAGCTGCAAACTCTGGTTTTTCTATAATTGTTGGGCTTAGAGCACTCTCTTCTCCTTCGCTTGTGTTGTTTGCAGCTATAGCCATGGGAGCGGAAGTAGCTTCAGGGGGGATTTCAGAAGGGGTTTCAGGAGAAGGAAGGGCATTTCCTGCTTCTGGAACTTCAAACATTTCATTAGGGTTCCAGGGCAAGGCTTTAATTAGAGATCTTGCTCGAAGATAAGCTGTCAAATATTCAATTCCAAGCGCGGCAAAGCAAGCTCCTGCAATTACTCCGATGTACTGTTGCAGCAGGCTCAGGATGGAGAGCTTATCCGAAAAACCTTTGCTTGGGACCAGTACAATTAGCTTTTCCATTGCCTCATAAATCTTAATCTGCCGGCCTTTCTGACTCCATTTGATCTGCTTGACTTTTATAAGGTCAGATTCGACTAGGGAGTCAAGGTTATACTTGACTGTGGTCAGGGGGATTTTAAGCTCTTCTGCAATATCGCTTGCAGAAAGCTTCTTTTTTCCCAAAAGTTCTAAGATCTTTAGGGAGGTCTCGTTTGAAAGAGTCTGGGTGATTTTTCTTGAATTTTCGTTTACAGGAAGCACCAACAACTTTTCAGAGCCCTTTTCAGAGCTCTCTTTAGAACTCTTCCCAAGATTTTTTCCGGATTTGAGGTTTTCGGGCCTCTTTAAGGGAGTGTTAATTTCCTCCTTTTCAATCCTGCTCTCTCTCTTTATTTCACTCATGTCAACTTTCCTGAATTAGGGGCTTCTGCTTCACAGGAATAAAATTATTTCTCCGGAAAATATTTTCCGGTTAATTTTTCAGATTGGAGTTTTAACTTAAGGGTTTTAACTTGGCCTCTCTTAATTTTGATTTTTTGGATTTTCTGGGTAGCTATTTTTGAGGCAAACTTCCCTTCCCTGTCTCCTTCGGAGCCGGGGAAGAGGACTTTCCGCCTTAGAGTTAACTGTTTTTTTAAATCCTAAATAGGATTTACTGCTTAATCTAAGAATATTTGCAAAACTGTATAATCTTTTGCTCGGTTTGTTTTTAACATTGTAGGTAACATTGTAGGTAACATTGTAGGTAACATTGTAGGTAACATTGTAGGTAACATTTGTAGGTAAGAAGCCCAAAATTATGATCTGAGATTGTTTAATGATAGGCGCTCTGAAATTCGAAGAACTATAAAATATTATAGTAACCTTCTTAATTTAATTTTAGGATATATTATACTTTTCTGGACATAATTTAAATAGAAGCCTTCCCTTAAACTTAAATATAACATTGCTTATTCTAAGCTAAATTTTTCTGTTGGTAGCCAATATGATAACAAAAGAGCAAGTCCTGGGAATTTTAAAAAATTACGACCTGGAAAGCCTAACAATTGCAACGGTCTGTTCTCATTCGAGTCTTCAGATCTTTGATGGGGCAAGAAAAGAAGGGTTTAAGACCCTTGGGATTTGTGTGGGCAAACCTCCTAAGTTTTATGAAGCTTTTCCGAAGGCGAAACCTGACGAGTTCCTTGTTGTCGAAAATTATGGGGATATTATGAACAAGGCCAAAGAGCTTCGGGAAAAAAACACAATCATTATTCCTCACGGCTCTTTTGTAGCTTATCTAGGCTCTGATAAATTCATGGAACTTGAAGTTCCAACCTTTGGAAATCGGGGCGTCCTTGAATGGGAATCTGATCGGGATAAGGAAAGAGAGTGGCTGCTTGGGGCAGGCATCCATATGCCCAAAAAGATCAGTGACCCAAAAGATATCAACGGTCCGGTTATGGTCAAGTACGACGGAGCAAGGGGCGGTAAAGGCTTCTTTGTTGCAAAAACCTATGAAGAATTTCAGAAACTCATAGATCCAACCCAGAAATATACCATACAGGAATTCATTACTGGAACCCGGTACTACCTCCATTATTTTTACTCTCCCTTGCATGAGGATGGGTATACCCTCAGCAAAGGCAACCTCCAGCTTCTGAGCATGGATAGAAGGGTTGAATCAAACGCCGATGAAATCTTTAGGCTTGGCTCTCCGCGGGAACTGCTAAAAGCCGGAATCCGGCCTTCGTATGTTGTCACTGGAAACGTGCCTCTTGTTGCAAGAGAGTCTTTGCTTCCTCTAATTTTCTCCCTTGGTGAGAGAGTTGTTGAAGAGTCACTTGGGCTTTTTGGAGGGATGATAGGGCCTTTCTGTCTTGAAACTGTGTTTACGGACGAGCTGGAGATCAAGGTTTTTGAAATCTCGGCCAGGATTGTTGCAGGGACGAATATCTATCCGACAGGCTCTCCTTACTCGGACTTTATCCAAGAAGATCTCTCAACCGGAAGAAGACTCGCTCAGGAAATTAAATACGCGGTTGAAACTGGAAGTTTGGATGAAATTATTTCCTAATTTCCCTTACAACCTTTTTTTTCTAATTTCTTATCTAATTTCCTTTACAACTCCTTCATTGTATCCTTTTTTAAAAAAGCCCTCTTTTCAGATTTATTTTTCTAGATCTTAATTACACGCTAATTCAGACAGTCCTTCCTTTTTATAGGTCGCCACTTATTTTATAAGCAATTAGAATATAATTTAAAGCAATTATAATACAATTCAACTCAGATCAGCTATAATACACAATTCAACTCAGATCAGTTAAATAGATCAGCTCTAATTAATAGCTCTAATTAATAGCTCTAATTAATAGCTCTAATTAATAGCTCTAATTAAAGGTTCTTCTGCAGAGCTACAAAAAATTCACTTCTGCAAAAAAGTTCGTTCAGACTACTTTCAGATCTTTCACATCAGTTTCAGCTCATATTTATCTTACATTCATATACATTCATATCAGTAATATAAGTAATTTCAATTATAGTTTCAAAAATTTCAATTACAGCTTTCAATTGTAAGGGATTCAATGGTGGTTTTATGAAAGGAAGAGCCTGGAAATTCGGAGACGACGTGGACACGGATGCAATTATTCCGGGGAGGTATCTAATCTTTAATACTCCCAAAGAGCTTGCAAGATATACCTTTGAGGGAATTCGCCCGGATTTTGCAAAAAACGTCCGGGAAAATGACATTGTTGTGGGAGGCAGTAATTTCGGGTGTGGGTCTTCCAGAGAGCACGCTCCCCTGGCTCTTAGAGGGTCAAAAGTGGCTTGTGTCATCGCAAAATCCTTTGCTAGGATCTTTTTCAGAAACGCAATCAATATAGGAATTCCGGTTCTGGAATGCCCAGATACAGACAGGATTGAAGATGGAGAGGAGCTTGAAGTTGATCTTGCTACGGGAATTATCAAAAATAGGACCAAAGGCGAAACCTATCAAGCAACCCCTCTTCCAAAATTCGTTTGCGAACTTGTAGACAAAGGTGGGCTTATAGAGTATGCAAGAGATTTAATCTCCAAAAGCTGATTAAGGAGGATTCCCTAATTTATGGCTAGATCCGGCCTGGGAAAAGGTCGGTAATGCTAAATTTTTCAATAAGAGGAGGAGCCAATATGACGCAGTATAAGGTTCCAGTCCTTCCCGGAGATGGGATCGGACCGGAAATCATCGCCGAAGGCCGAAAAGTAATAGATGCCGCAGGCGAAAGGTTTGGATTTGATGTGGAATGGATTGAGTATCCTCAAGGGGCAGACCATTACCTCAAGACTGGAGAACTGATTTCTGAGGCTAGCTTAAAAGAGTTGTCCGCATACCCGGCTCTTTATCTAGGTTCCGTTGGGGATCCAAGGGTTGCTCCTGGGATTCTTGAAAAAGGGATATTGTTAACCGCACGCTTCTACTTTGACCAGTACGTTAATCTGCGGCCTGTAAAGCTTCTGGAAGGCGTCTGGACTCCTCTTAAAGCCAAGACCTCAAAAGATATTGATTTTATCGTGGTCCGGGAAAATACCGAAGATTTTTACATAGGAATCGGAGGGCGAGTCAAGTCTGGCTCAAATAAGGCTCTGCTTGAGCTTAAGCGGACTCTGTATTCTGCTAAATTCGGGCTGGACATTGAAACCGATAGTGAAGAAATCGCATACCAGATCGGGCTGATTTCTAAGGAAGGGACAAAAAGGGTCATGGAATACGCCTTTGACCTGGCTGAAAAAAGAAAAAAACATGTCTCCTCAGTAGATAAAGCCAACGTTCTTTCTGATATCTACGGCTTCTGGAGAGAAGAGTTTAAAGCCGTTTCTGAAAAGCATCCAGACGTTAAGACGGATTTTAATTTTGTGGATGCAATTACCATGTGGTTTGTTAAAAATCCCGAATGGTTCGATGTCGTTGTTAGCCCAAACATGTTCGGAGACATTATTACCGATCTTGGAGCTATGCTCCAGGGAGGACTTGGGCTTTCTCCAGGTGGAAACATCAATCCGCAGGGTACAAGCATGTTTGAGCCTATTCACGGTTCAGCCCCTAAATATAAAGGCTTAAACAAGGTCAACCCGATTGCAACCATCTGGGCTGGGGCCATGCTGCTTGAACATCTCGGAGAAAAAGAAGCCGCCGAGAATATTGTGGCTTCAATTCAGCAAAATATCCTTGAGGCTAGAGTCCGAACCTACGATATGGGAGGAAGTAGCGGCACTTCCGAAGTTGGAGACGATATTGCAAGAATTGTACTGGAAGGCTGATTTTTCCCTTCCTTTTCTCTTCTATTTTTGCGCTTCTTATTTAGCGAATCTTTCTCTTCTGTGTGTTTTTCTTAGACTTTTTGGGCTCAGATAAGTTTTCAGGCTTTGAGCTCTTTTTCGGCCCTGGCTTTCTTTTTCAGGTCTGGATAATTTTTCAAATATATGCAAGCTTTAAGGCTAGGTTAACAAGAGATTA
>JAQUFK010000074.1 GCA_028684695.1 Methanosarcinaceae archaeon
CCTTCAAAATCCGGTGATACATAGGCTTTCTTTACAGAATCAGCCAGAAATTTTTCAAGCTTTGAAAATGATTTCCAGAGATGTATGCCCTCTTCATGAAAAGGCGCCCCTTGGATAGGATGATAAGGCTTCAGGCCAAACTCCGAGCTTATCTTAAGGAGCATGTTTCCGAACAGAAACGGAGGCAGTATCTCCTCTGGAAGGTTCTTGAAAGTGAAGAAGTCTGGGAAAAACTAAGTGCAGCTTCTGAGGCTTCTGAGGCTTCTGAGACTTCTGAGGCTTTTGAAGCTGCAGCAAAGGTAGCTTATGCCCTACTTGCCAAAGAGGAAGGGGATGACTCGATTTTCTCTCTCTGAATTGAGTTTTTTGAAGCAAGTAAATTAAGCTTTTTAGGAGCAATCTTTAAAAGTCTGAATAGAGCATTTTAAAGCAGTCTTTAAAAATTAGAACCTTTTTCCCAAGGCTTTGTCTCAGGATGTGGACATAAATAAATACATATTAATAATATGTATTCTCATCTTTCCGGGTTTACTTGATTTGCCCTTGGTAAACAGAGGAGTAACAATCGTCTGTCAATAATTTTCGATAATAAACTTTAATTTAGGCTCAATTCATGTGCCCAGTTTATTAAGTTGTATTTAATTTATATATTCCATCTTTAATTTATATTAGGTGTATTTAATTTATATACTTCATTTATAGTCAGTTAATCTAGATCTGTCTTAATTCAGTTTATTAATTTATTTAAATTCGCCTAACTATATTATATGTCTATATTATGTGTCTTTATTTACAGTTTGCTTAAACTTGCAAAACTCAGCCCAGTTTAGCTTTAGACTGTTTAGAAATTCATCATTAGATTGCTTTAAAATACTTCTTCGGAGGCCCCTTTCTTGACTGAAATCTCTAGCATGGTTATCTCTCACAAAAAAGCAAAAATTGAAGAAATGGAATGCCTTTGGCATGGGGGAGATCTTGAGAGTTTACTTCAATATTTATATTCCAAAGAATCGGTAGACGAATGTATAATTATGAAGACCTGTAACAGGGCCGAGTTTTATGTCCTTTCCCCCAGGGGCAGCAGTGTGCTCTTTAATTTTGCAAAGGAAAAAGGTGTCTCCTCAAACATTGTAGAATTTTACGGGCACGACGAATCTCTGATCCATCTCCTCAGGCTTTCCTGCGGGCTTGAGTCCATGATTGTAGGAGAAGACCAGATCCTTGGGCAGATTAAGGAGATGTACGCTTTTGCAAAGGAAAATGGGACTACCGGAAGAGTGCTTGACCTTGCGTTTAAAAAAGCGATTCAACTTGGAAAAAGGGTTCGATCTGAGACCCGGATAAATGAAGGTTCGGTTTCCATCGGCTCTGCCGCAGTCGAACTTGCCGAAAACATTTTAGGAGGGCTTAGGGGAAAGAATGTACTTGTAATAGGGGCCGGGGAAATGGGGGTACTGGTTGCAAAAGCTCTTGCCGAAAGGGATGTTGAAGGCATTTATATTACAAACCGGACTTACGGAACTGCCGAAAAACTGGCTTTTGAGCTTGGAGGGCATGCGGTTAAGCTGGATGATGTTGATACTTATCTTCAGGATGCCGATGTTGTTATCAGTGCTACGGGAGCTCCTCATCTCATTCTTACGAAAGCAGATATCGAAAAAGCGGTTGAAAGCAGAAACCGCAAACTTTTGCTTGTGGATATTGCAAATCCGAGAGATATCGAAGAGGCTGCAGGTGAACTTGAAAATGTGGAACTCTGTAATATTGATAACCTTAGAGTCATTAGTGAAAGGACTCTGAAGATGAGAAAAGCCGAAGCCAAAAAAGTAGAAACCATAATCGATGAAGAGTTTAGGAATCTGAAACTCCAGTACAAACGCAGCCGAGCCGATGATCTGATCTCGGAGCTCTATAAACGAGTCTATGCAGTCCGGCTGCAGGAGAGGGAAAAAGCTGTCAATCGTTTGAGTGCCTACCACACAATAGGAGAGGTCGAAACCCGGGTTTTAGACGATCTTACCCACTCAATTGCAAATAAGATCCTAGCTGAGCCTACAAAAGTTCTTAGGCAGGCAGCAGAAGTTGAGAATGAGGACTTTCTTGAGGCCGTTTCAAGAGTTTTTCAACTTGATGGAAAGCCCTAAACTTGGAAAATTTCTTTAATTTTTAGTAAATTACAATAATTATCTATAATGAGTGATGCTATGTTTCCGGAAATCAGGATGCGCAGATTAAGAAAAGGAAAGATTAGAAACCTTGTTCGGGAGACTTCTCTCTCTCCAAACGATTTTGTTCACCCTATATTCGTGGACGAAACTATTGAAAAAAGCGAAGAAATCTCTTCTATGCCTGGGGTCTTTAGGTTTCCGCTCTCCGAAGTTGCAAAAGAAGCAAGGGAAGTTGCAGCTCTTGGAATTCCTGCAGTAATTCTCTTTGGGGTTCCGAAACACAAGGATGCAAAAGGCAGTTCAGCTTACGGAGAACATGAGGTAATCCAAGAAGCTGTCCGGAAAATCAAAGCCGAACTCGGAGTCGAACTGGTTGTGATTACCGATATCTGTATGTGCGAATATACGGATCATGGGCACTGTGGAATAGTGGATCTTGAGGCCGAAGAGATCCTAAACGACCCAACCCTTGAGGTTCTGGGCAAAATTGCGGTAAGCCATGCAAAAGCCGGAGCCGACATGGTGGCCCCTTCTGGGATGATGGACGGAATGGTTGGAGCTATTCGCAAAGCTTTGGACAAAAACGGGTTTGAAGCCGTTTCCATCATGTCTTATGCTGCAAAGTTTCATTCCTCTTTTTATGGGCCTTTCCGAGATGCGGCCGATTCTGGCTACTCTTTTGGGGATCGTTCGACTTACCAGATGGATCCTGCAAACAGTGACGAAGCTCTCAGGGAAGCTGCTCTTGATGTTGCGGAAGGGGCGGATATCCTTATGGTCAAGCCTGCCCTTTCCTATCTAGATATAGTTTATAGAGTAAAACACGAACTTGAACTTCCAACTGCCGCATATGCCGTAAGCGGCGAATACTCAATGCTTAAGGCGGCTGCAGAAAAAGGCTGGCTTGATGAAGAAAAAACCGTTTATGAAGCGCTCCTTTCCATTAAACGGGCAGGGGCGGACATCATTATCAGTTATTTCGCAAAAGATATTGCCCGCAGGCTCAAATAAGGTCAAGGTCTCCTTTTTCAGGGGTTGAGGTAGAGTTTTTCTAGCTTTTTTGGAAAAACTCCCTTTCCGCCTCTGGCAGGGTTTTTTCCCTGCCTGTATGATTTAACAATTTGCAGATCTGGCTGGTTTTCAGACTAAATACTTTTTCGGAGTTATGGATCTCAGGTTGGATCTGTTGCTTTCAGGTTTAGCGCTTTATGAGATAGAAATTTGAAATTATATTTTTTAGGAAAATCCGGTGAATTTTATGACGCTTGAAAAATCCAAACAAATGTATGAGAAAGCAAAAACTCTTATCCCGGGAGGGGTAAGCAGTCCAGTCAGAGCGATTAAGCCCTATCCTTTTTATACGGTTTCGGGCAATGGCTCAAAAATCAGAGACCTTGACGGAAACGAGTATATCGATTATTGTTTAGCCTATGGGCCTGAGATTCTCGGGCACAACAATCCGATTATAAAAAAGGCAATTATCTCCCAGCTAGACAAGGGCTGGCTTTACGGGACTCCTACCGAACTTGAGGTTTCTCTGGCCGAAAAGATCATAGGCTACTACCCGAGTCTTGAGATGCTTCGTTTCGTATCCACAGGCACGGAAGCTACAATGAGTGCCCTTCGCCTGGCCCGAGGGTATACAGGGAAAAACAAGTTTGTCAAAATCGAAGGGGGATTTCATGGGGCTCATGATGCGGTTTTGGTAAAGGCAGGCTCGGGGGCCACTACTCTTGGGAAGCCTGACTCCAGGGGTATTCCGGCCGATTTTACGAAATACACGCTTCAGACTCCCTTTAACGAGCTTGAGACTATGACTGCTCTTGTCGAGAAAAACCGAGAAGAGCTTGCAGCGGTTATAATGGAGCCTGTGCAGGGTAATGTTGGCCCCATCTTACCTGAACCTGGCTACCTTCAGGAAGTTCGAAAACTTACTAAAGAAAACGATGTTCTTCTTATCTTTGATGAGGTCATAACCGGGTTCAGGCTCGCAATGGGCGGAGCTCAGGAATATTATGGGGTCGTGCCCGACATGACTACTCTTGGAAAAATCGTAGGAGGGGGGCTTCCAATAGGAGTTTTCGGAGGCAGAAGCGATATTATGGAAATGGTTGCCCCCTCAGGTCCTGTTTACCAAGCTGGAACCTTCAGCGGGAGTCCCTGCTCGCTTGCGGCGGGAATTGCCGTGCTTGATTATATGAAAAAGGAAGCTTTGCATCGCAAACTAAACGCAAAAGGGGATACTCTCCGAAAAGCCCTTTCGGAAATTATTGCGGACAAGGGCCTTAATTATTCTGTTTCAGGAATTGCTTCCATGTTCAAGGTCTTTTTCGGAGCCAAACCCAAAAATTACCAAGACGTCCTGAAATGTGATAAAGAAGCTTATTTGGCATTTTTCCACAAGATGCTTGCAAGCGGTATTTTCCTGCCGCCTTCTCAGTTCGAGACAAATTTCCTCTCAGCAGCTCACACTGAAGAGGATCTAGAAAAAACGCTTGAAGCCTACAAGGAAAACCTCTGAGTTCTTATTTTAAGCTCTTTTTGTTTTCCTGAATATATTCAACTTCCGATAACGAGGAATGTATTATGATTATAGGAACAAGGGGTAGTGCGCTTGCAGTTGCCCAGACTAAAACCGTTGAACGCCTCTTAAAGGAAAGAGGCGTGAAGACGACCCGGCAGATTATAAAAACAGTAGGAGATCGCTTTACGGATCGGCCCCTTCATGCAGTTTCAGGTGTGGGAGCCTTTGTCCGCGAGCTTGATGAGGTGATGCTTGCGGGAAATATCGATCTTGCAGTTCATTCCATGAAGGACATGCCCACAATCCGGCCCAAGGAAATCCCTACTGCGGCTGTTTTAGTCCGAGATTCTCCTTTTGATGTTCTGATCAGCTACGACGGGACCGAATTGGACGAATTGCCTGAAGGGGCAATTATAGGTACAAGCTCTCTTAGACGGGCTGCCCAGATGCGAAGGTACAGGCCTGATTTAGTCATTCAGGAACTCCGAGGTAACATCAACACAAGGCTTCGTAAACTAAGAGAAGGCAAGTATGATGGCATCCTGCTTGCAAGAGCCGGGCTTGAGCGCATGGGTTGGGTGGACAAAGTTCAAGCTGAGATCTTAAATCCTGACTTTTTTTGTCCTTCTCCTAACCAGGGCACAATCGCCGTGTCTGCGCGGGCTGGAACTGAGGCCGAAAAAGCCGTATCTTCTCTGGATCATCCCAAAACCCGAATCGAGACTGAACTTGAGCGGCTCTTGATTGCAGAACTTGGGGGAGGTTGTACGACTCCAGTCGCCTCTTATGCAACTTTCTTAGGAAGAGGGGATAAAATAAGGCTGAGAGCTGAGGTACTGGCTCTGGATGGGACGGAAACCGTAAAGATTGACGAGCTCGTCTCTGCACGCACTTCTTTGGAAAAGGCCCGAGAACTTGGGGCCAAACTTGCAAATTCTGGAGGCCGAGAACTTGTAAAAGCTGCGCTTCAGGCGCTTTCCGAGGAAAACTGCGGGTGTTGAAGTTTCAGGTTTCCGAGTTTTTAAATTTTTAAGGTTTTGGGAATAATAAGGATTAAATTAATAGAGTCTCGAGGGAAAATTAAGGAGGAAACATGTATTCACTCACAGGGCTTAAACTGAAAAACCCAACCATCCTTGCTGCCGGGGTTCTTGGAACAACTGGGGCCTCGCTTCAGAGGGTTGCGCAAGAAGGAGGCGCTGGAGCTGTTGTTAGCAAGTCGATCGGGCCAGAGCCTAAAAAAGGGCATCCGAATCCGAGCATGCTTAAACTGAATTGCGCTTTTTTAAACGCAATGGGGCTTCCGAATCCTTCTTATCAGGAATTTAAAGGCGAGCTTGAAATTGCAAAAGCTTCTGCAAATGTACCTGTTATTGCAAGTATTTTTGGAGGTAGTGCAAAAGAGTTTGTGAAAGTTGCAGAAGGGCTTCTTCCGGGAAAACCTGACGCTTTTGAGCTTAACCTAAGTTGTCCGCATGCGGAAGGGTATGGGGCTGCAGTCGGGTCCAATCCTTGCCTTGTAGAGACTATAACCGCTGCGGTTAAGGAAGTTTCCAAGCTTCCTGTTTGGGTAAAGCTAACTCCTAATGTAAGCGATATCAGAACCATAGGAAAAGCCGCCGAAGCTGGAGGTGCGGATGCTGTGGTTGCCATAAATACCGTAAAAGCTATGGCAATCGATATCGAGTCAGGTTACCCTCTCCTTGGAAATCGGTCCGGAGGCCTTTCCGGTCCTGCCATAAAACCCGTCGCTGTCAAGGCTGTCTATGACCTTTATGCAGCCCTTGAGCTTCCTGTAATCGGAGTTGGAGGGGTTTCAGGCTGGGAAGATGCTGTGGAGTTGATGATGGCCGGGGCTTCTGCTGTACAGGTAGGCTCAGCCGTGTATGATAGCCTCGATGTTTTTTCCAAAATAAGCTCAGGAATCGAGGCTTTTCTTGATAGGAAAGGCTACAGAGATGTAAAAGATATTATAGGGCTTGCCCATGAGATGGTTTGATGCGTCCGCTTAATGTTAGCATAGAAAAGGTTGTTGAGGAATCGCCCTCGACCAGGACTTTTGTATTCGATCACCGTTTTGAAAGCCTGAAACCCGGCCAGTTCGTTATGGTCTGGGTTCGGGGGATTGACGAGATTCCTATGGGGCTTTCGAGCTCAAATTCAATCACGGTTCAACGGGTAGGGCAAGCCACCTCAAAACTTTTTGAGCTTGAGGCAGGAGCCTCTTTTGGGCTTCGGGGGCCATTTGGACATGGTTTTACTCTTCCCTCTTCAGAAGAAAAGGTTCTTATCATTGCTGGAGGAGTGGGAGTTGCTCCCTTGGCTCCTTATGCTGAAGCCTGCAAAGCTCGAGGAGCGAAAGTCCGGACTATTCTTGGAGCAAGGTCGGCTCAGGAATTGGTCTTCAAAGCAAGGTTTTCAAAAGCAGGATCTCTTGACATTACAACTGATGATGGAAGTGAGGGAGTAAAGGGCTTTGTAACAACCCTCCTTGAGAAGCTAGAGGTTTCCGAATTTGAAAAAATCGCTGTCTGTGGACCCGAACCTATGATGGCTGCGGTTTTTAACACCCTTAAGCAAAAAGGTGAGGTTTCCCGGGCTGAGTTTAGTCTTCATCGCTACTTCAAGTGCGCTATAGGCGTTTGTGGGGCCTGCTGTCTGGATCCTTATGGGCTTAGGGTCTGCAAGGACGGGCCGGTCTTTACCGGAGCCCAGCTTCTTGATTCAGAATTTGGAAAATACACAAGGGATGCCAGCGGCCGAAGAGTTAAAATTTAAGGTCGGCTAATATATCTAAAAAAATAAGAAAGATTGTGCAGGCTAAAATCGGGTTCTGTGCAGCCAATTAACAGAGAATTATCGGACAAAATGGAGGAATTTTATGATCGGCAGGTTCAGGTCAGGGGATGAGGTTTTTTATGGGGAAATTGATGATGGTCGGGTGTATCCGACCGCAGGAGGCCCCCCCGGGGCTTTTGAACTTTCGGAACTTCGTGTTCTTCCCCCCTCCACTCCTTCTAAAATTATCTGCGTGGGTCTGAATTACAGAGACCATGCAGAAGAACTTTCCTTAGAAATTCCTAAAACCCCTATTCTTTTTTTAAAACCCCCTTCGGCCGTTATCGGGCACGAGGACAAAATCCTTTACCCTGCCTGCAGCTCCCGTGTGGACTATGAAGCCGAGCTTGCGCTTGTAATTGGTAAACGTTGTCGAAACGTCGAAGCCGACCGTGCTGGAGATCTTATTGCAGGCTATACCTGTTTTAACGATGTGACTGCTCGGGATCTTCAGCAGCAGGATGGGCAATGGAGCCGAGCTAAGAGTTTTGATACCTTTGCAGCTTTTGGGCCCTTTCTGGCTTCCCCTGAAGAAGTGGATGTTTCAAAGGCTAAAATCTCTTGTAAGGTAAACGGGGAATTAAGACAAGCCTCTTCTACCTCAGAACTGATTTTTGATATTCCTTATTTGCTTGAGTTTATCTCTGGAATAATGACTCTTGAAATAGGGGACGTTATTGCCACGGGGACTCCTCCTGGTGTTGGGGAGATGCAGAGAGGAGATTGTGTTGAGGTGGAAATTGAAGGCATAGGAACATTAAGAAATGAGGTGATCTGATGCTGCTTGACCAGATTGAAACGGAACTTGAACTTAGTGAACGCCACTTGCTTGTTTTAAAAAAAGTAATTGAAGCTGGTCCTATAGGAATTTTAAAACTTTCAGAAGAGACCGGAATGCAGAGCCATAAGGTCCGTTACTCTTTAAGGGTCCTGGAACAAGCCGGGTTGATAAAAGCCTCAGCGCAAGGGGCAGTTCCCGGAGACAAGGTGCCCGCTTTTTTGCAGGCTTTTGATGGGGAGCTCAAAGGAATTTATGAAAAACTTGCCCGGATCAAAGCAATTGAAGTCTCAATCCCCAAATAATTTTCTTTAAATTCCCTTTTACCCTTTTCCCTTTTCCTTGCTCCTTAAAGGTTTGAAAGGGGTTGAAAGAACCTAAAAATACGTTTAGTTTTTATAACTCTTGTTCTATCCTTCTCCTTATTTAGGGGAATTATTCCATGGAATTTTCAGCTTTTGTCAAATTCCCTTAATTTCATTCCCTTAATTTCATTCCCTTAATCTTATCAACCATTTTCCATCTCATCCGGAGAATTTTTATGAGTTTAAAGCCTGAAGATCTTAAAATAATAGAAAAATATGCACTTCAAAATGCCGTGAAATACGGAAAAGCCCCTCAGCCAAAAGCCGTAATGGGCAAAGTTATGGGGGAATGTCCTCAGCTTAGACAGAACCCTAAAGCTGTCTCGGCAGGGCTTGCAGAAATTTGCGCAAAGCTTTCGAAAGGCAGTCCTGAAAGCTGGGAAGCTAGGCTTTCGGAGCTTGCGCCTGAGCTTCTTGAGGCTCTGAGCGTGAAAAAGGAGCCTGAAAAAGGCCTTAAACCTCTTGAAGACGCCGAAAAAGGGAAAGTCGTTATGCGCTTTGCTCCAAATCCCAACGGCCCCGGAACTCTTGGAAGTTCCCGTGGGATGATTGTCAATTCCGAGTATGTGAAAATGTATGGAGGCCAATTTATCCTGCGC
>JAQUFK010000003.1:0-8890 GCA_028684695.1 Methanosarcinaceae archaeon
AGAAGCAGAAGCTGGAAATGAGGTTGAAAAACCCTGGGAGCTTTCAGATAAAGTCTCCGAGGCTGCGGGAACTCCGGAAGTTAAGGAAAAACATGAAGTAGAAGCTGAACCAGAAGAGAAAAGCCCCTGGAAAGTTGTAAAAACTCCGGAGGAATCCGGCGCAGGAGATGAATAAAATGAGTGATGAAGTAATTCCCACTCTGAAAAAGGATTATATTTACAACCTCATGGTAAAAGGCAAGCGGATGGGGGGCCGGAAATTTGATGAGCTGCGTGAGGTTAAGCTGGAAACAAACGTTATTGAAAAAGCGGAAGGTTCTGCAAAGGTAACTCTTGGCGCAACCCAGGTGCTTGTGGGCGTAAAGCTTCAGACAGGCACACCGTTTCCGGACTCAAAAGATGAAGGGGTTATTATCACGAATCTGGAACTTAACCCTATTGCAGCTCCAAATTTTGAGCCTGGACCTCCAAGAGAAGATGCAATCGAGATGGCCCGGATAGTGGATAGAGGAATTCGAGAATCCGGCGCAATCGATATAAAGAAGCTCTGCATTAGCGAAGGAGAAGCTGTCTGGATCGTATTTATTGATGTGCATGTCCTAAATGATGCCGGAAACTTGGTTGATGCAGCCAGTCTCGGAGCCATTTCCGCTCTTCTGACCGCAAGGGTTCCAAATGAGGAACAAGGTTTTGGAGCCGATGCGGCTCTTAGCATGCAGGAAACTCCAGTTGGCGTAACCATTGCCAGGATCGGAGGTCAGCTCATGGTAGATCCTTCAAAAGATGAGGAAGCCATCTGCGAAGCCAGATTGACGGTTGTATCAAATTCGGATGGATCGGTTGCAGGGATGCAGAAGATGGGCTCTTTTGCCTTTACCGAGGCTGAACTTCTGGAAGCAATCGAACTTTCCTGCAAGAAGGCTGGAGAAATTAGAAAACAATTTCTTGCGGCTCTTGCGACCGAAAGGATTGCTGAGTAATTAAATATAAATATTAAATGCCAGTATTAAGGCAATATTATAAGAGCTTAATTAGGCTTAATTAAATACCCATAGATATCCGGGATTAAGGATTTCGATTCAAGGAGTTTGCAATAATGGCAAAAAAATACTCAACGAAAGGTAGAATTTCCAGATCTGCAGGCAGGTTTGGAACCAGGTACGGCCGAAAGGATAGAAAATTGGTCGCAGATCTTGAAAGTCGCATGCGCGCTCCCCACGTATGTACAAAGTGCGCCCGTCCGAACGTAAAGAGGATCGGAACTGGGATCTGGAAGTGCAGCAAGTGCGGACACACTTTTGCAGGGGGAACTTATATTCCTGCAACCAGTGTGGGAAAGAACCTGCTGCGCACCATGAAGAACGCTCTTGAGGCACAGTAAACGCTACTTTGCCCTCTTATTATCTACCTGAAAATGAGAGGTTAGTATGGGTTATAAGTGTACGAGATGTAAACAGAAGGTAGAAATCGACTACGAGTATACAGGTATCAGGTGTCCCTACTGTGGGCACAGGATCCTTGTTAAGGAACGTCCAACTACCATTAGGCGTATCAAGGCAGAGTAAGAAGTTATGTTCATCACTTCTTCTCGCAAACCTTCCGCAAAGACCCGAACCTTTTGCAAAAAACTATCTCAGTTCATGACTTTTCGCTATGTGAACCGGGGCAAGACCGGGCTTAGAGATCTCTTAGACCTTGCGGAAGGCGAAGCTTTTTTAATAGTAGGGGAATACCATGGAAATCCCGGAAGTCTAAGTTTTTATGGAACTGAAGGAAAGCTTTCTTTTTCTCTCAGGTTTTCTGAAATCTCTTCCGAGAAAGTTTCTTTGGGTTTTTCTGGAAAATTAAAGCTTTTTGGAAGGGGAGAATTAGCAGAACTCTTGGCTTTTTACCTTCCATTTGATAGAGTAGAGGATGTTTCCGCTCTTCCAGCCGGATTTCGTGTTCTGATTGTTGAGGAAAATTCTCTGGATTTCAGAGAAGGTAATACTTCTACTTTAAAGCTTAGGCCAAGAAGTTTTAAACGCTATGAAGAAAGCGATAATAGCAATACTTTATTGGAGAAAAGTAGATGAAGCTTAAGGCCAATTTTGTTTTTGAAACTGAAGAGGCAAAAGCCATCTACCATTCGGTCCTCCCTGAACTTGAAGATAACTTTTCTGAAAGATCTCAGATAGCGCTCAAACTCCAAAAAGAGCCTCAAAGCCTTGTACTAAACGTTTGGGCCGAGGATGTGGTTTCGATGCGTTCGGCCCTTAACACTTGGTTCCGGCTCCTTCAAATCGCCCAGGAAGTTGCCGAAACAACCACAAAATAAGGATTCAGGATTGCTTTTTCTGCGAACAAACTTTCGACTTTTTTTAGCCCCCTGCACAGAAACAAGCCAAAAGTGTCAGAAACAAAAATAGTGCGGCAAAGGAAGCAACAATTGTCGCATTTTGATGCGCAATATATCGCCTAATTTGGCATTCTAGATCCATATATTTATACCCCCCGGTTATTTTTGTTTGATGCTTTTTACACCTCGCTTATGAATATCACTTTTTTTAGAATCTTCTTATTTTTCATTCCCTTTATAATTCCTTTATAATACCATTTTCCTAATTGGTTCTCATATATTAAGCTCTTTTTGAAGAACCGGATTCCATTATATAATATTTATGAAATGATCCCAGCAGTTTTCGATTAATCCTATCTTTTCTCCTCGGAAAACCCCGAACTTATTATATAAATTGGTACCGAATCCAATTTATATTCTAAGAATCATTCTTTCTTTGAAAAAATAATTCGGAGTGTTATGGACCGGAAATATATTTAATAATAGTTTTCGGAAGGGGAGTTGGATTTATGGATATGTTAGTTTACTTTGCACCGCTGTGTGCTCTTATTAGCTTGCTTTTTGCGAGGCTATCCTATAATAAAGTAAAAAAAGAGGAGGAAGGAAATGAGCTTATAAAAAAGATAACTGCGGCAATCCATGGGGGTGCCATGGTCTATCTTAACAGGCAGTATCGTGCAATTGCTGTTTTTGTCGTTTTACTCACAATCATAATTGCTTTAATCCTGCCAAATGGACCTCTAACAGCTTTATGTTTTCTTTGCGGAGCAGCTCTTTCCGCAATGGCCGGCTATATAGGCATGTTTACGGCTACTAGTGCAAACGGGAGGACTGCAAATGCAGCCACAAAGGGAATCGGGCCAGCATTTAAGGTTTCTTTTGCCTCGGGAACCGTTATGGGTATGAGCGTTGTGGGCCTCGGGCTTTTTGGACTTTCTTCATTATATATAATACTCATAAATTTATTTCCGGCGCAGGACCTTCTAAGCTCTGTGAATATCCTTGCGGGATTCTCACTTGGAGCCTCGTCTATTGCTCTTTTTGCCCGGGTGGGGGGAGGAATTTTTACCAAAGCCGCAGATGTCGGAGCAGACCTTGTGGGCAAGGTCGAGGCTGGGATTCCTGAAGACGATCCGAGAAATCCGGCTGTAATTGCCGATAATGTCGGAGACAATGTAGGGGACATTGCGGGAATGGGAGCGGATCTTTACGAATCTTATGTAGGCTCGATCCTTGCTACGATGCTGCTTGCAGCTTCAACTGCGGCAATAACTTTTCCAGGAATTCCGGTCCTAAACGTCATAATCGTTCCACTTCTAATTTCAGCTGCCGGGATTCTTGCATCCATCGCAGGCACTTATTTTGTCCGCACAAACAAAACAGAATCTTCCGCCATCCATAGCGCATTTAATGCCGGGCTACTTGCCGCAATTGTTCTTGCAGTGCTTGCTTCTTATTTTATTACAGATCTGCTGCTTGGAGCCTACGGCCTTAAGGTCTTCTTTGCAACAGTTGCCGGGCTCATCTCAGGTTTTCTTATCGGGCAGATTACAGAGTACTATACGGCCTATGAAAAAAGCCCGACTCGGAAGATTGCGGATTCCTGTGTAACAGGTTCGGCCACAAACATTATCACTGGCTTTTCAAAAGGAATGGAATCAACTCTTTGGCCTGTCCTAATCATTACTCTTACTATCTATGTTTCCTACCTGCTCTCAGGCCTTTATGGCATAGCTATTGCAGCTGTAGGAATGCTTGCAACCCTTGGAATTTCGCTCTCTGTTGATGCCTATGGCCCAGTTGCCGATAATGCAGGAGGAATTGCGGAAATGTCTCACCAAAAAAAGGAGGTTCGGGAAATTACAGATACGCTAGATGCGGTTGGCAATACTACAGCTGCAATCGGAAAAGGCTTTGCAATAGGCTCAGCTGCTCTGACTGCTCTTGCTCTTTTTTCCTCTTACGGAATTGCAGTTGGGCTTGAAGCCATCAATGTTATGAATCCTAACGTTTTCATAGGACTTACACTTGGAGCCATGCTTCCTTTTCTTTTTTCTTCAATGACAATTCTGGCTGTCGGAAAAGCCGCAGGAGAAGTTGTAGTAGAGGTTCGAAGACAGTTTAAAGAGATTGCAGGTCTTATGGAAGGAAAAGCTGATCCTGATTACAGCAAATGTATCACCATTTCAACCCACTCTGCTCTTAAAGAAATGATCGCCCCTGGGATTCTGGCAATTGTTGCTCCCCTTCTTGTAGGCTTTGTACTCGGGCCTGGGGCGCTTGGAGGGCTGCTTGCAGGCTCCCTTGTTTCGGGTTTTATGCTTGCAATCACAATGTCAAATGCCGGAGGAGCCTGGGACAATGCAAAAAAGTACATTGAGCTAGGAAACCACGGAGGAAAAGGCTCGAAGGCCCATAAGGCAGGGGTTACAGGAGATACTGTGGGCGATCCTTTTAAAGATACGGCTGGGCCAGCAATTAATATCCTCATAAAACTTATGAGTATTGTGGCGGTTGTATTTGCGCCTCTTTTTCTATAAGGCTTTTGGAAAATCCCTGAGCTAAGCCTCAGGGAGATTTTATCTCTTAGCTGAGGCTATATAGCTCATTTTTAGTTCAAATATTCAATTTTGAAAGTAGTTTGGAGAAGAGGTTTTAATCTATTTTTTGATCCAGTTTGGGATTTGGCAGCTGAAGGTAAGGTTTGTCTTATTCCACATAAAAGTAAGTAATTAGGAGTTTTGGGAGAGGGACAAATTTATATATCACAAAGAATGTTATTGTCTTGCGCTGAGATGCAAACGTGCTCCGGTAGTGTAGTTCGGCCAATCATTCCGGCCTTTCGAGCCGAAGACTCGGGTTCGAATCCCGACCGGAGCATTTCAGACTTTTTTAATATGATTTTTGGTTTTTAAAGCCTCTTTTTTAGTTTTAATTTCAGAGTGCTTTTTATCTTCTCTCCATAAGTTTACGCTGATATCTTTTTATTTCCAGAATTCTTTCAAGATTTTGCTCTTCATCCTGGATTCCGGCTGTTTTAAGAGATTCAAGCCCCACTTTTGCGGCTCTTGAAACGGAGATTAGCCCTTCCTCTTCCGAAAGCACCTGCATTATTCCAAGCGACCAAGCCGCTTGGACCAGTGAGCTTTTTAAACCTTGCTGCGAGGCGCTTTTTCCGATTAAGCCCAAAGTCTGGATTACAGCTTTAGCTTCAGCCTCTTGTTTTTCCCGGACTGCTAACATTCCGACTTCTTCAAGCAGGAGCTCCGCTCCAATTACGCTATCCTCAAGTTTTGCTTCGGCTGCAAAAACCCCTATGTTTCCCAGAGCACAAACAGCCGCAAGACTTGCCTCTCTATATTTCTTTCGAAGGCTTGTTTCTGCAAGCTGCATCAAAAATACTTCTGCCATGCTAAGTTGGCTTTCTGATTTTTGCCTTGCGGAGGCTTTCCCAAATTTATCAAAGGCTTCCGCCCCTGCTTTAATGGCTGCATCCATATCATTTTCCGCAAGCCTTCGGGTCAGACTTCCTAGATTAGAAGCCGCTTTTACTGCAAGAGCTTCTCTTCCATATTCTGCGGCTCCCTGCGCAACTTCCCCAAGTTCGTAGACTGCAGCAAGAGCCGCACTTTCCATTCGTTTTTCCGCAACAAGTTTTCCAAGATCCCCCATTGCAATAATTACAGCCTTTACATCTATTTCGTGTTCTTTCTTTATATTAAAAGAAATCCGCCTAATTGTAAAAGTTTTTAGTTTTGCAAAAGCTTCGACAACTCCTTTTGTGTCTTGCAGATTAGCCGCCCTGATGCCGGCTTCAATTATCTTGTACTCATCGAGTTCTCCTGTGTCAAAAGAATACATTTCTAAACCCCCAAGCCTTAATTCTTTCTCTTCTTTCCTCCAAATCAGGCTTTTCTATGTTAATTAAATACTTGAGTTTGTGAACTTGCCCCAAGTAAAAAGCCTTTGGGATTTTCTGCTTCATTCCTTAAACCTTTGTTCCCAAGTCCACAGCCCCTTTTCCCGATTTATAGAGCCTATTTCTTTTCGTAAAGCTTATTTCTGAAAAACTTTAAGCCTTTTATGAGACTTTTGAAGGTATTTTAAAGATTCTACATTTTCACCAGTAGAAAGGATTGCAAAACTTCTTGTTCTTTATTTGGATATATTCTAAACTTGGAGGCTTTCAACATAGAATTGATAGTTATTCTTAATCTTATAACAATTTGTGTTAAATATCGTAGGTATGAAATACGATAAACAAAAACATAGTAACAAATAACATCTGCAATCAAGGTTAAGTTGATGCTTTCATCCCTAAGCTAAAACCTAAGAGGGGTTACGCTCCGCCCTATAAAAATAACCCTGCAGGATAAAATTTAAAAAAGCTTGAATTTGGAAAATAGTGCTGTAGCCCGAACGCACTAACTCTGAAAATTCATCCTCTGGAATTTCCGCAGTCCTTTTCAGTTTCCCTCATGCCGGGCCTTCTCTCACTATCAGTGTACCGCATTGGGGTTGTCTATACAATCACAGGCAGGGAGTTCCCATTATCTCATGCAAGGACCTATACAATGCGATAGAATCTTATATATTTCTATTAAGATATAAAGCTACCCTTGCAGGCTTGTATAAAGGACTTATTTAAACATTGAATTAATAAAGATCTCCAATTTTCAAGCCAAAATTAAATAACAAACGCAAAATTTGTGTCTTGAGTTTTAAGGACGGAGCGTAACCCCCCGGAGGCATTAGCTCAGGAGGAGTTCACGTTTTAGCTGCATACAGAAATTCACGGAAAGGGTAATAGATGTACAGAACTGAAAGGGTAATTTCAGGAACAATTCTTGCGGGGCCGGAGCTTCAAACACTTGAAGGTTATGTTTGTATAAAAAACGGGGTAATCAAGGAAATAGGCGAAGAACGCAACAACTCTACTAACATTATTGCTCCTTGTTTTGTAAATGCCCATACCCATATTGGGGATTCTGTGTGCAAAGATCCTGCCCTTGGAACAAGGTCTGGCTTCAGAATCAAAAAGGATCTGGATACGCTTGTAAAACCTCCAGATGGCTTAAAACATCGGATCCTCAGGGAAACTTCCTACAGGGAACTTGTAAAGAGTATGCGAAGGACTCTTCTGGATATGATAGAAACCGGCACTTGTGCATTTGCTGATTTTAGAGAAGGAGGAGTAGTAGGCGTTTCGGCCTTAAACGAAGCTCTTCAGGGGCTTGAATTGGAATCTCTTGTACTTGGAAGACCCCTTGAGCCAGAAAACCCTCGAGAAGTCCTATTAAATGAAATTAAAAGAATCTTTCTTCATTCCAACGGACTTGGTATGAGCGGCGCAAACGATATGGATTCCGGTCGTCTCCGTGAAATTGCAGCTTTTACAAAAAAGCAAAAAAAGGTTTTTGCAATCCATGCAGGCGAAAAAAACAGAACCGATATAGAACAAGCTCTTTCGCTTGAGCCTGATTTTCTAGTTCACCTTACAAATGCAAATGCGAAGGACCTGCAAAGGGTAGCAGATATAGGGCTTCCGGTAGTAGTTTGTCCCAGATCAAATTTTATAACCGGAGTTGGCAGGGCTCCAGTTTTGGAAATGCTTGAAGCAGGCATTCCTCTTGCTGTTGGCACGGATAACGTAATGTTAAATTCTGTGAATATGTTTGCGGAGATGGAAATACTCTCTAAGATATTTTCACTAGATGATAGACAAGTATTTAAAATTTGCACACTTAATGGTTATTCTATAATGGGGCTTGAATCAAAGGGTTCGATTGAAAAGGGGAATAAAGCGAAGCTTATGATCCTTAACGGGAACTCAAATAACCTCTCTGGGGTGAAAAACCCTATAAACGGCATCGTCAGGCGAGCAAGACCCAGTGACATACTCTCCGTATTTCATTCATAAGAGCAGATGGAGACTTGATATGATGAGCGAATTTTATAAGAATATAATGATTGCAACCGACGGATCCGCAAATACCTGCAGGGCGATCTCCTTCGGGATAGAAATGGCAAAATTAAGCGGGGCAAGGGTACATGCGCTCTATGTGGTGGACACCTCTTCTTTTTCCTCAGTTCCTATGGATGCTGGCTGGGAAGCCATGTATCAGATTCTGCAAAAGGAAGGAGAAAAGGTTGTTGCTGAGGTAAAGGAAAGCGGGGAATCTGTTGGAGTCAAAGTGGAAACGGTGCTTGGAGAGGGGCATCCTAGTGATGAAATCCTCAATATTGCAAAAGAGAGGAATATTGACCTGATAATAATGGGAACTCTTGGAAAAACGGGAATCGACAGGTTTCTGCTCGGAAGTGTCGCAGAAAAAGTAGTTCGAAATTCAAGCGTCCCTGTAATGGTTGTCAGAAGCGAGGAAAAACCTGAGGCTTGCTAAAACTCCAATACTCCAATTCGAATCCTTTATTCTTTTATTTATTGAGTCCCAATTGTTTAATGAGAGTCTTATTTACTGGCTTATTCACTTTATTATTAAATTATTAAATTATTAAATTATTAAATTATTAAATTATTAAATTATTAAATTA
>JAQUFK010000003.1:8990-36830 GCA_028684695.1 Methanosarcinaceae archaeon
CTTTATTCTTTTATTTATTGAGTCCCAATTGTTTAATGAGAGTCTTATTTACTGGCTTATTCACTTTATTATTAAATTATTAAATTATTAAATTATTAAATTATTAAATTATTAAATTATTAAATTACTAAATTACTAAATTATTGGATAGACCCGGGAAATCAAATAAGAATGCAGGTGACGACAAAGGTGTATATAACATGCCAAAAAACATACTCGTAGAAGATATAATGGTAAGGGAGGTTGTATGTGCAACCCTTCCCGGTTCCAGGGACGAAGTGCTGAAAATTCTGAAAAATAAACAGGTCTCCGGAGTCCCGGTCCTGAAAGATTCAAAAGCTGTAGGGATTGTCTCCAGAACCAATCTTTTGCAAAATCCTGAAGAGGAACAACTTGCTTTACTTATGACAAGAGATCCGATTACCATTACTCCAGAAGCAGACCTTCAGACTGCGGCTAAGATGTTGCTGGAACACAACATTCGTAGACTTCCGGTAGTCGATAATGGTAAACTTGTAGGCCTCATAACGGTTGCGGATGTGGTGGGCAAGATTGCGGATATAAACATAGAAACCCCTATCAAAAACTATGTGGAGAGCCAAGTTTTTGCAGTCTACAGCGAAACTCCTTTGCCTGTTGTAGCTAGGATCATGGAACTTTCCGGGCTTAAAGCTGTTCCAGTCCTTGATGGGAATCTAGAACTTGTGGGTATCCTCTCAGATCGCGATATCATTGCTGCTAGCGTGATTGAGGATTCCGTTGAAATGTCGGACATGTCCGCAGGCTCGGATGATGATGCTTGGACTTGGGAGTCTATGCGAGACACTATGAGTATTTATTATAGCGTGTCCAGAATCAAAGTTCCGAGTAACTTGATCGTAAAAGATGTTATGGTCCGAGAACCTATTACCGCTACATACATATCCTCTGTAAGCGATTGTGCCCGAAAGATGAAGCGAAACAGAATCGATCAGCTTCCGATAATCAATGCAAACCGGAGGCTTCAAGGTTTCTTAAAAGATCGGGATCTTCTAAAACCCTTGATAGAAACAGAGTAAATTCAGAAATGCAATGCCAAAGATTTCAAATTTCTTTTTTATTCTTTTTTAAAAACGAAAGCCTTTTTCCGGAGCTTTAAGTATGGAAAAACCTTTTATATTCATAAATTCTGCAATGTCTGCAGATGGCAAACTTTCGACCAAAGAGAGAAAACAGGTTCGAATTTCAGGTAAAAAGGATTTTGAACGGGTAGACGAGCTTCGGGCTCGGGTTGATGCCATAATGGTAGGGATTGGCACCGTGCTTGCGGATGATCCGAGCTTAACCGTCAAATCTCCTGCAAGAAAAAAAACCAGAATCGCCCAAGGTCGGGCCGAAAATCCTATAAGGATTATTGTTGATAGTTCCGCTCGAATTTCTCTTGAGGCTGATATTTTCAAAAAAGGGGAAGGGCTTCGAATCGTAGCGGTTTCAAATTCTGCTTCAGAGGAGAAAGTCAAACAGCTTGAAGAAAAAGCTTGTGTAATCCGAGCTGGAAATGAAAGAGTAGATCTGGTTTTGCTGGTTGAAAAGCTAAAGGAAATGGGGATTAATAGCCTTATGGTAGAAGGCGGAGCAACGCTTAATTGGGGGATGCTCTCTGCAGGGCTGGTTGAAGAGATTTACACCTTTATTGGAAACCTTATTATTGGAGGGAGCAAGGCTCCAACTCTTGTAGACGGAGTCGGACTGCTTGAAAACGAACTTCTGAAACTGAAACTGCGCTCCGCAGAAATTATTGAAGAGGGAGTCCTTTTAAAGTGGGAGGTCAAGGCTCAGAACCACTGAAAAGGAAAAGGAGTTTATTTTTTAAGAAGCTGAGACTCAAATCCCCCTCCACAATAGACAAAGATTTCAATTTCAAGCTTTCCGTTTAAGAAAGCTCGCATCCTTTTATCATAAGTTCTCTGGACATGCTTGAGCCCTTTTTTCCTGAAATGGGACTTTAGAGCTTCAAAAAAATGAATTAATTGTAGGAGATAAGCTTCTTCATAATCTTTAGTCTCTTCTGCAAGAGCCTTACATTCAGCTTTTCCAAGCTTGGAGTAATAACTCCCATGCTTGTTTAGCCCACTTAGCTGTCTCCAAGCTACAGCCCCTTTTGCATCGGCTTCTCTGTGAAGCATATATGGATAGACTCTGCAGATTGTGGGTCTTTTTCCATAAATTTTACAACGGCCGGCTTCAAGAAAGACGCAAGTTCCGTCCGCTTTTGTTTTTAAAGCGTAGCCTGAGCCATAAAACCGGCCCTTTTGGTCGCAAAATTCAGGATATGGAGCTGGTACAAGCCCTTTTTCTTCAATTTCCTTTATTATGGCTACATCTCTGTCAAGCAGGAAAACATAATCATTAAACTCCTTTGTGCAACAACGACCACAAAGTTCACATTTAAAGCCAATTTCCTGAATTATTCCGGCAAGCTTTTCTTCCGGAAAATTTCTTAAATTCTCCAGTTCTTCTTTTGCTTCAGCGAGTCTTTTCTCAATTAAGTCGTTTTTAACGTTAATCACCCTCAGAAAAAAAGCCTGTTCGGAACATGTCCGCAACCTTTAATTACTAGCATTTCTCTCTATGATAAACACAAGGCCTTATGGCATATATATTTTCGCAAGTCAGTAATTCCGCGGCAAAGCTTGCTGACTTGAAATTCAGATTTTTACGTTTGATATTTTCAAGAATCCTCAATATAATGTCCGGTAAAAGGCAGTCGGATATTGATTAAATAGCAAACAAAGTATGCCAAAAATAAAAATTAATTAAAAAACATTTATTGAATTAAGAGTTGGGAAGACCCCGACTAAGATAACCCAAAGCAAATTAAATTATAGTGAGGTATGATAATGGGCAAAACCGGCAGCATTGAATGGATTAAAGTAAAAGGTAGAAAAGGAAGAGTAATCAAGATCAAAAAATCAAAAGCTCACAAGGCGCATCCAGGTCCTGCACAGAGGTTTACTTCTGATGGGTACAAGCGCCGCTTCCTGAAGAGATCCCCTAAATCCCTTGTAAAATAATTGAAAGGATTTAAAGGGATTCTTTTCCCTTTTTATACTCTTTTTCTAAATATAATTTATATTTTGAATTTCTTACTTTGAATATGGAAAACTTAGGCTTTATAAGTTTTGTATTTTTTTAACTAGGATCTACTTTTTTTTCTGTTTCCTGCTCCATTATATAGGACAGAGCAGAAAAACCCTGAGACTACTTGGGGCTACTACTTGAGGCGAGTTAAAACTTCAAATAAAATAATTCAAGCCAATATAGTATAAGCCAAGCCCACGCCTGCAAAGCAGAGGGCAAGGTTGAGGAAAATATTTAGGAAGAAAAGCGCTTTTTTTCCTTCCTCAAGCAGTCTGAAGGTTTCGTAGGCAAAAGTTGAAAAGGTAGTAAAAGAGCCTAACATTCCTATATTCAAAAAATAGATCAGGGATTCGGGCTCTGCAGAAAAGGTCAAAAGCCCGAGTACAAAGCTTCCCAAGATGTTTACTGTAAGGGTTCCTGCAGGAATTTGCCGAATTTTTGGAATCCTGCTTGAAACCATATAACGAAGAATTGCTCCTAAAAAACCTCCCGTACCCACAAGGAAAAGCTTTTCAAAACCAAGGCTTAGGAGCAGATTAAGCCCTCCTTAAAGAAAGCGTTTTTATGACGGAGCGGCCTAAAAAGACTCCGGCAAGAGTTAGAAAAAGGTTTGCCCCTATATTTTTCAGGGCTGGAATAAAAGCAAGTTCAAATGACTGGATTGTAAACGTGGAAAAGGTTGTAAAAGCTCCCATAAAGCCTGTTCCGAACATGAGTTTCTGGTGGGGGCTTATAAAGCCTAAGTATTCCTTATCGTACATGAGCATGCCAAGCATGAAACTTCCAAGTACGTTTACCGAAAGGGTTCCGGATTGGCCCTCAAGGACTTCACAGAATAAAAACCTGCAAATCGCTCCTAAAAAACCGCCTGTGCCTATAAGAATAATATTGTCCAGGTCTGAATTATGAAAGGACATTGATCTCACTTTTTAATCTAAATCTCTTTTTAGTATTACACTAGGATCTATAAATTATTTATGTCTTGACCGGAAAGCCTTGGCCGAGTGCCGCCCGATCAAAAAGGAATGAACCCAAGCTTAAAAATATTAATAGGAGCCTTTTTCTTCGAAGCCTAAAGCTCTTTTTTCACTCAAGCAAAAAAATTTCGACTTCAGCTCCGGCTTCGTAGCCTTCCACATTTTCAGGTACAAGCAAAAAGCCGTCCGCTTTTGCAACGGAACTTAAAACGCCTGCTCCTCCTCCCATAAGCGGGCGTGCATATTCTCCTTCAAGAACAACTCTGACAAAACTTACATACCCTATTCTTGAGCTGACCTTTGCGCTTAGAAGGCGTTTGAGAGAGGGTTTGGAATTCTCAAGCCTCAACTTTTTCTCCTTGCCTGCAAGTTTCCAAAGCCCTGCTCTTACAAAGAAATAAAGGGCCACAAGCCCTGCTACAGGATACCCTGGCAGGCAGACTATGGGGACCTTGTTAATAAGGCCCAAAGTTGTGGGTTTTCCGGGAACGGCTCCTATTCCGCGCACCAGGATTTTTCCGAGGTTTTCAAGAACCTCTGGAGCATGGTCCCGTTTTCCTACCGAAGTCCCTCCTGAAATGAGGATCATATCCGCATCCAAGTTTGCTTTTACTGCCTCTTTTAGCTGCTGCTGATTATCGGGCACGATTTCAGAAGAGCGGGAAATTCCTCCCCATTTTTCAACATAAAGGCTCGCCATGAGCCCGTTAGTTTCCAAAACTCTGCCTGGAGGGGGAATTTCCTGTATCTTTTTCCGATTTAGGAGTTCATCTCCGGTCGGAATAACTGCAACTAAAGGTTTTTGAAACACCTCTATTTTTTCAAAACCTAGGGAAGCGAGTACAGAAGCGTCACAGGGTCTTATCTGATGCCCTTTTTCAAAAATAAGGTCCCCGATTTTTATATCTTCTCCCACGGCTCCTATGTTTCGGTTAGGATGAACCTGGGCTCTAACTTCAATCAGGGCTCCGACTTTTTGCGTATCCTCAAGCATGAGTACGGCATTGGCTTCGGCTGGCACAGGAGCGCCTGTGTGGACCCAAACGCAACTTCCTTCCTGGACTTTATCCGAAAGTTCAAGTAAGATAGGATTTGCTGGAGAGGCTCCTTGAGTATTTGAAGCCCTGAGTGCATAGCCATCCATAGCCGAGCGTCTGTAGTGGGGAACATTCCTTTCCGCATAAACCGCTCTGGCCAGCACTCTATCTACGGAAGCTTCAAGCCGGACCATTTCTGTGAGCTTAAGAGGCACAATTTGTTCTAAAAAAAGCTTTCTTGCAGTCTCAACTGCTGTCCGTTCTTTAAATATTTTTCCCATTTGCCTGCACCCCCGTAAAAATTCATCCTCCAGATACCGGAGGTAAGACTGCAATTTCGTCTCCATCGGAAAGTAAAGTTTCAAGGCTGTCTAGATGCCTTATATTGTTTCCGTTAATCAGGACGTTTATATAAGCACAAAGTTCGGGAGATTTATTCCCTTTTTCAAAAATAAACTCTTCAAGGTCCGGACACTTTTTAATAAGAGACTCTAAAACGTCAAGCACCCGGGCTCCGGAAAGGAAAAGCTCAGCCGTTCCAGCTCGCTCCCGAAGATTCGCAAATAATTTTACTTTAACCTCTGCCATGAAATAGGGTATTTAATCCCATCCCTTAAATATACCTATGCCGATTCAATTGAAAAGTATCTATTCAGTCCTGAAGAGAATGATATAGGAAAACCCTTCTGAAGGGATATAGGTATCTTTAAAATTTTGACATATAAATCGATTTGAAAAAAAGTATAGTGTAAAGACTGGGTACAAAAATTCATTTGGAAGATACTTCTAAAGAGAACATTGTCAAATTAGATCCGAAATTTTGAGAGTTAATTTGAGAACCTCCTCTTTTGTATTTTTAAAAATTCGGAACTAATTTATAGTATTTCGAAAAAAGCTAGAGTCATGCCTTTTGAGGATGCAATAAGAGCGCTGAATAACGGAATAATTCTGGAAATAGAAGTAACTCCAGGCTCAAAGCGCATTTTGGTGCCTGCAGGATATAATGAATGGAGAAAACGCATAGAAGTAAAACTTACAAAAAATGCTCAGAAAGGTAAAGCAAATGAAGAGTTGATTGCAAACCTTGCAAAGCTTTTTAGAAAAAGTAGTTCCGAGATCAAAATTACAAGCGGGGCTACGAGTAGCAAAAAATCCGTATTTATAAAGGGAATCTCCCTTAAAGAAGCGATTTTGGTTCTGGAACCCCGGCTAAAAAAAGATATGTAATACTTTAAACAGAGTTTAAATATTAGATACATTATTCTGTATTTTTAAAGGCGTTGATACTTTGGTTGAGCTTGAAGTTTATAGAAAAAGGCTTGAACGAATTGAAGAACTTCTTGAGGAACTATCTGAACGTTCAGAAAAAGGAGCCATAATCATAGTGGAAGGCAAAAGAGATATTTTAGCTTTAAAGAAACTTGGAATCAAGGGAAAATTCGAGCTTGCGACCCGAGCTCCCCTTCTAAATCTCTCAGAAAGAATTGCAAGCCAGGGTCGAGAAGTAATCGTACTTACGGATTGGGATCGGAGAGGGGAACTACTAGTTTCAAAATTTTCAACATATTTTGGAAGCCTTGGGCTAAAGCCTGATTTTGACATCCGGAGAAAGCTAAAGCTAATTACACAAAAGGAAATTAAAGATGTTGAGAGCCTCTATACTTATGTATCAAAATTAAGAGACCTAACAGGCTCAAGAAAGCTTTATGACCCCGAATATTAAAACCGGAAAGCTTTGATATAATCCGAAATATCCGAAATATCTGTAACAATCCAGAGCTTTTCTTTTGAAAAACTAAGCATTAAAAGCACCCTGAGGTTTGAGCTCAGGGGCGGGCTGCGCCCCTCAGCCACTTGCTTTATTCTTCAGGGAGAGGCTTGACAAGTTCTTTTTCTTCTTTATCCTGAAGGGCTTCGGTATCCTCTAATTTTTTCTGCTGGTCAAAAGTACGGTCAAATTCCGGATAAACCTGGAATTTACCCGCGATCTCCTCAAACATTTCATGTCTTGGACTGATGATTATTATATGTGCTGGAGGATGTATTTTCTTCAACCTGCTTATCGCAGCTCCTGCATGATTATTCAGTTCCACGATAGCTGCAGAATTGCATTTTGCCTTCAATGGGACCCCCATAACACTTACGAGCAGTTCGTCAGCGTAATTGGGTTCTATACACCTTGGATTTGCCGAAAACTGAATGTGTCCGTACCTTTCAAGGTCGTGCAATGCTATTTTTACCTTATCCGGGTCGTCTGCCCGGACTAATGCGAACGATTTCATTTTTTACACACCACCAATTTAGTAAAGTAATCCCCATTCACATATAGCTCTACACCTATAATAATCTTTGTATGAGTCTGTACTATGTTAGAAAGTGAAACCTCGTATTCTCAAACTCAGAAACAATATTGCATCGCCATAATTTGGATACAGCCATTTGGATTTACTAAGGTTTAGCCTTATATATAATATTTATATAATTTTTGTATATACTGGTATTTGGAGGTCCTGATGTTTGGATGAGAATATATAAAGTAAAGTGAGTTTAGTAAAAGTAAATCCAAAAATTATAGGTGCTTCACTTAATCCCTTGTCGTGTCTCTTTTTTGCCATCCCGAATTTTCAGAACGACATACTCTCTATCTTTTAACGTATTGTATATATTCTTTTTGAAATATTATTGATATGTCTAAAACAAGTCGGATTTTGTTAAGAGGAATAAGAATAAATAATTATAATTTGTAGAAATGTTAAATATTCTTCGTAGAAATATCAAATATTTGTACTAAATACCTAAAAAGAATAAGCTTGCTACAAAAACCTTAAGAGCCTAAAATCCTATAATATTTTCCAAAAGATTGACTTGAATTGCTAAAAGATTGCAGTTGCTAAAAGTTTACTCCAGCGAATAAGATCTTTTATCTACTACTTTGCTGTATCATATATCTTAGATTTTGCTGTATTCCATATCTCAGATTTGCTATATCAGCTCAACTTTGCTTAATCATATAGCTTGATACCCTAATAGGAAAAACCAGAACCGAATATATCCTGTATTTTAATTTCTCAAATTCCCGTTTTTCTCATTCCGATTTATTTGATTATATTTTAATTGGTGATTGAATGCCTACAGAAATCGAGAAAAAGGTAATTACTGCAAAAAACGCTTCTATCGAACTTGCAAGTCTTGGGACGGAGCTTAAGAACAGGGCGCTTCAAGCCATGGCCGAAGCTCTTGACAGGCAGAGAGCGGAAATCCTGGAAGCAAACGCAAAAGATCTTCGGGCAGCTGAAGAATTAAAAGCTACCGGAAAGCTCAGTCAAGCACTTATAGACCGCTTAAAGCTCAATAACTCCAAAATTGAGGGCATGATTGCCGGAATCAAGGATGTAATAAACCTTGAGGACCCAGTAGGAGAAACCCTTTCTGCTCTCGAGCTTGACTCAGGGCTAACCCTCTTTCAGGTAAGAGCTCCAATCGGCCTGATTGGAGTGATTTTTGAATCCCGGCCCGATGTTGTGCCCCAAATAATGTCTCTTTGCCTAAAAAGTGGAAACTCAACTATTTTCAAAGGAGGAAGCGAGGCAAAGGAATCAAATCGGGCAATCTTCAAGATCCTGACCGAAGCTATTGAGGCCACAGAAGGCCTCCCTAAAGGAGCTTTTCAGCTCATGGAAACCCGAGAAGAAGTCCGGGATCTCCTTGCCCTTGATGCTTACATCGACCTTTTAATCCCCCGTGGCTCCAATGAGTTTGTCAAGTTTATTCAGGAAAACACAAAAATTCCGGTATTAGGGCACACAAGCGGAATCTGCCATATCTATGTAGACGAATTTGCAGAGCTTGAGACAGCCTGGAAAGTGTGTTTTGATGCTAAAGTTCAGTATCCTGCAGTCTGCAACGCCATTGAAACCCTACTTGTGGACCGTAAAATCGCAGAGACGTTCCTTCCGAAAATGGCGGAAATGTACCTAAAAGCCGGGGTGGAACTGCGCTGCGATGAGGCAAGTTATGCTCTTCTTAAAGAAAAAGGCCTCTCCGAACTTTCAAAAGCCAGGGAAGAAGATTGGGAGCTTGAGTATAACGATCTCATTCTTGCAATAAAAATAGTGGACTCGATAAAAGAGGCAATTAAACACATCAATCTTCATGGCTCGCATCACTCAGATGGAATCATAAGCAAAAATGCCGAGAGAAAAAGAAGCTTCATAGGCCTTGTGGATTCTTCAAGCGTCATGGTCAATGCCTCAACCCGCTTTGCAGATGGCTATCGCTATGGAAAAGGTGCTGAAGTTGGAATCAGTACCAACAAGATCCATTCCAGAGGGCCTACAGGTATGGAAGGGCTGCTTATCTACAAATATATCCTTATGGGAAAAGGTCATATTGTGGCCGATTATTCCGGAAAAGCCGCAAAGCCTTTTACCCACAGAAAACTTGAACTCAAGTTTAAGGATATAAATGGAAAGCTTTGAGAGCCATAGATTTAAACTGCTTACAAAAGAGTAGGGATTTTAACTAAAAAATGGACTTGGGGCAGACTGCCTTATTAATACATTTAAATAATTGCAATGTATTAAAATATGGCAGAATCTAATACAGAGAAAAAAATGACTGCAATGGACTGCTTAAAAAGGCTGGAGCTCTCAGACTAAACATTCTTTCTTGCCCTTCTCCTTTTTACTCCTTGCTGCCATCCAAAAAAAGACTCTTCAGAGGCCTTACTTTTGACAGACCGAAATCAGTTTTTCCGTGATGTAAACAGAATCGTTATAAAGATAGGAACCTCCTCGATTACTAGGAAGGACTGCGAAAATAAGAAAGAAAACTGCAGTGTAGACCCGGCTTTTATGGCCCGGATTGCAGCCCAGGTATCGGAACTTCGAAAACAGGGAAAGGAAGTTATCCTTGTAAGCTCTGGGGCAATAGGAGTAGGGCTTCAGGAATTGGGAATTGCCCCAAAACCTAGAGAAATTCCGATCCGGCAAGCTGCTGCAGCTGTGGGACAAAACATTCTTATGCAGGATTGGGCCCAAGCCTTTTCGGAATATGGAATAAAAGTTGCCCAGATTCTGCTGACTTATGATTTTTATTCAGACAGGGTAACCTATCTGAACCTGAGAAACAGCATCACCACTCTGTTAGGGTATGGGGTTGTGCCTATAATTAACGAAAACGACTGTACCTGTACAAATGAGATTGATGCGATTTTCGGAGATAATGACAGGCTTTCCGCAATGGTTGCAAGCAAAATCGAAGCCGACCTTTTGGTTATCCTTTCAGACATTGACGGGCTTTTTGACAAAAACCCAAAATTGCATCCGGATGCAAAACTTCTGGATACGGTTGAGAAAGTAACCCCGGAAATTGAGAGTTACGGAGGAGATCCTACAAGCTTTAAGGGGGTAGGGGGAATGCGAACCAAACTCAAAGCTGCAAAAATTTGCAGTCTTGCCGGCTGTTATACAGTCATTGCAAATAGTGCAGTAAAAAACAGCCTTCCAAGAATCCTCGCCGGAGAAAAGATAGGCACCCTTTTCCTTGCAGAGCAGCATATATTGAAAAACCGGACCCGCTGGATAATTCTTGCCAGAGCTGTTGGAGAAATCGAAGTGGATCGAGGCGCAAAAGTTGCCATTCTCCAGAACATGGGCCTACTTCCTGCAGGAATTGTGGGTTTATCCGGAAGCTTTGAAAGAGGAGATATCGTAAAACTCATGTTTGAGGGCAGAGCTTTTGCAAAAGGGATTACGGATTACAGCTCAGATGAGCTTTTAGTAATTATGGGAGCCCAAACCGATCAAATAGAAGGGCTCCTTGGGTATGAAGGCTTTAGAGAAGGCAGAAATTACGAAAACGTGATAAAGAAAGAAAATCTCGGCTTACTGCAAAGTCCTGAATCTCTTTCCCACGAAGATTCAAAGCCTTCGGTTTAATTCTGAAATTCTAGTTTAGTTTTGTTCTACAAATATATTCAAATGTCTTTAAACAAGGAGATTAAGGCTTATGAAACTTGAAAACAAAAAACTCGGATTTATAGGGGCAGGCAAGATGGGCTCAGCCCTTATCCGGGGTATCGTAAATGCAGGAATAGTAGAACCTGCTCAGGTAGGAGCAAGCGATCTTTACGCCCCTGCCTTAAACGCTCTTAAAGAGGAGCTTGGGATTTGGATTTCCACAGACAATGTCCCACTTATAAGGAACTCGGAGATCCTAATCCTTGCCGTAAAACCCCAGGTTCTTGGGAAAGTTCTTGAAAAAATAAAGCCTGAAATAGATAGCAGTAAACTGGTAATCTCGATTGCTGCAGGAGTTCCAATCGAAACTTATGAAAAGGCACTTTCAAAAGACTGCCGGATTATCCGAGTCATGCCAAATATTGCTGCAACAGTTTCAGAAGCTGCTTCCGGAATTGCTCCGGGTACAAAGGCAAGTTCTGAAGATATGGAAATTGCACTGGAACTATTTTCAGCCGTAGGTACCGCTGTCAAGACGCCTGAGCATCTGATGGATGCGGTAACTGGGCTTTCGGGAAGCGGTCCAGCTTTCGTTTTTCCGGTAATTGAAGCCCTGGCCGACGGGGGCGTCTACGAAGGGCTTGATCGAAAAAGCGCGCTTGCCCTAGCTGCCCAGACTGTGTTAGGGGCAGCTAAAATGGTGCTTGAGACCGAAATGCACCCAGGAGAACTCAAGGACATGGTAACCTCTCCTGCAGGCACGACCATTCAGGGAGTCCATGCCCTTGAAGAAGCCGGAGTAAGAGCCGCTTTTATGAATGCCGTAATCCGAGCCAGCGAACGCTCAAAGGAACTTGGCGAAAAATAAATAAAAAGGAAGCCGGAGGCTTCCTCTTCTTTTTCAGCTTTAAAGACTTGAAGCTTCGAGATTTTTTGCCACATCGGAGTCTATCTATTCTAGTCTATCTATTCTAGTCTATCTTTTTTATTATTGTATAATTGATAGGGATTGTTTGGTGGGGTTTCCAGTAAATATTATATATCAGTATATCCAATTTAATTTCAGCTAATAATCAAAATTATCAGAATTATCCTAAAATAAGAATTATCATAGCTGATAAGAAGAACCAAGCGTTGCGGGGGGATTTAAACAGCGCATTGGTATTCCCTGCTTCTCAGATTCTTCGGAATTCGAGAGGAGGACGGATATTTTCAAATTCAAGAGGGGGACTTGAATAAAATAAATACCTAATAAGGAGAGCTATCAGCAGGTTCCAAAAGGGCTATTTTAGGAGCTAGGAGGGGCTTTTAAGCAGGGTAAAGCCTGTAAAAGCCTGTAAAAGCCTATACAGCCTTAAAGGCTGTTTTTATAAGGATACGAGGTTTTAAAAGCAAGGCTTTCTTTTTTTATATCCGTATCCTAGACTCCTGGGCCCTTCGGATCTAGCTATCCATCCAAAGTCTCCAGTCACAATGAACCACGGGAGCCGGAGTTTTTGGACCTTCTCCGGTTTTCTGTATGTGGGGGGTCTCTTATGGGGGTGAGAGATCCCTTCACCTTTCTTCATTCCTCGAAAACAGATTCGTATTCGTCCGAAAGGGCTGCTTCATATTCTCCAATATTGTAATGATAAAAGTTCCCAAGCTCCAATAATTGCATCTCAGACTCCGGCTAGGCCTCTTTTAGTTTCAATTAAAATATAAGCGTCTCCAAGACTTATAATTTTTCCAGTAAGTACGATCCCGTTTCTCAAAGTAAGAATTATCTCTTTTCCTGCTTTTGCTTTGCTGGCTAGTATTTCCATCATTGTAATGCCTGCTTTGTAGTAGTACTAATCCCATAATTCCAAAAGGCAGTAGCCAAATTCCAAAATTGGTTCTCTGATTTTGGAAAAAATACTAGAAATTTAATTATTGCGTCTCAGAAACGTAGGTTTTATCTTTCGGCTCTGATTTTTGATTATATTTCAAGGAGCTTTTGCGTTTTTTAAATAGCTTGTTTATCCTGAGCAGCATCAAACCCGAAAGTATAAATGCCAAGAAATCTGAAACCGGAAAAGCTGCCCAGACTCCTTTTAGTTCATATAAGCGAGGAAGGAAAATGACAGCAGGGATGAGAAAGAGAAGCTGCCGACAGACAGAAAGAAGAAAAGCCGGTCTGGCTTTTCCAAGAGCCTGAAACAGTGTGCTTGTGACAACGTTTAAGCCAATTAGAGGAGTTCCAAGGATTATAATTACTAAAGCGTTTTTTCCGATTGCAAGATAGGTAGGACTTGTATTGAATATGCTTAGAAGTTGTTCTGCAAAAAGATAAACGAGAATCAGACCAATAAATCCAAAGATCGTAGTTGTTGCAAGAGAGAGTTTTACAGCTTTGCCTATCCGCTCAAATTTCCTTGCACCATAATTATACCCAACAATTGGCTGCAAGCCAAAAGCTATACCCAAGATAGGCAGGAAAATAAATGAATTAATTCTCATTATTATGCCAAAAACGGCAAGAGCAATATCGCCTCCATAAATTGAAAGCGCATTATACACAAAAATCATCATGATACTGCTTGAACATTCCATTATGAAGGATCCAAATCCAATAGTTCCGATAGCTTTAATGATTTTAAGATCAGGTTTTAAGGTTTCAGTCCTGAAACGCACCGAACTTTTCCCATTTAGGTAGTACTGCAAAAGGCAGATTGAAGCTGCAGCTTGGGACAATACGGTTGCAATTGCAGCTCCTCGCACGCCTAAATCAAAGCCGAACATGAAAATTGGATCAAGAAGAAGATTAAGCCCACCTCCCACAAGCATGGCATTCATTGCAAGGCGGGTATTTCCTTCGGCTCGGACAATGTTTTGAAGGGCTACTCCTGATACAAAAAAAAGCCCGCCAATAATTATAATTTGCAGGTACTCTTTGGCATAAGGCAAAACCCCTGAAGTTGCCCCGAATACTTTGAGGATAGGGTCCAGATAGAGAAGACAGGGAAGGGCTATAAAAGCGCTTAAGCTCAGACTCAGAGATAAAACGTTTCCAAGAGTCTTTTCGGCTTTTTCACTCTCCCTTGCTCCAAGAGCTCGGGAAATTATAGAAGAGCCTCCAGTTCCAAGCACAATTCCAAAAGCCATTATGATCATCTGAACTGGAAAGGCTATTGAAAGCCCGCCAATGGGTTGAACATTTTCTGTTCCATAAAATAAGCCCACAAAAAAGGTATCCACAACGTTATAAATCGCTTGAACCAGCATTCCGATAATCACGGGAATTGAAAGTTTAAATAAAAGTTTACCTATACTTTCCTTTTCCAAAAATTCACATTTTTCTTCCATTTTTGTCTCTCTTGTTCACTCCAGTTGTTACTTGTTTGCTATTTGAGGTTTCCAAATTGTTCCCAAACTATTTCTAATAATTATCAAATTGTTACTCAGATGGAAGCTCCTCCATGCTATTCGGATTTTTAGAAGGAGGTTCAAAGCCAGGCTCAAAGAATTTAAGTACAGCTTTTTGGAGCAAAAGCCTAAAAGTTTCTATTTCTTCCAGATTAAAATCCGAAAAAAGGATATTATTAAAAGAAATCAGTTTTTCAAAAATCACAGTTCTCATTTCTTTTCCTTTTTCAGTCAGGTAAACTTTGTAAGCTCGGAGATCCTTTTCATCTTTTTCCCTGAAAACATAGCCTTCCTTTTCCAGGTTCCGAATTGCCCTTGTGCTTGTAGCTTTGCTTACGTTTAATATCCTTGCGAGCTTTTCCTGAGAAATTCCATCTTTATGGTATAAAACCACTAAAAAATCATGTTGGCCGCTTCCGATTCCATAAGCTTCGAGTTCTTTGGCCATAAAACCCATATAGCTCCTATAAATATGAGCAATTGGGCCAAATATTTCTCTTGGATCTTGCATTATTTTATTTTTCATTTCACCCTACCCCGCAGCTGATTTGTGATTAATTTTATAAATACACGGAAAAGACCCCACTTTCCACTTTTATTTATGAGATCAAGGGTTGAAAATACGATTCCGGATCTTTGAAACGCTCTCGAAAAACAATAACAAGAGAAAATATTCAAATTTAGATAAATCTGTAGAAGATTGCTTTATAAAACTGGGTAGAACATTTTTTAAATAAAGCTTAATTTGAGAAATAGTTTCACATGAAACTAATATGAGCCTTAATAGTATGAAATACTATATATTAGTTTCTAATGAACCGAAGCTAAGAGCTAAAGGAGAAATCCATTATACTCAAAATATAACCTTTATTTCTAACATAGAGAATTAGGGGGAGAAATCCCAGATTCAAAGACTTGCTTTATTGGAAATATCGATCTCCACCAAAATTACCTATAAGCTATTTTTTCCTAAAGCTTCAAGAATTAGATCTTCAAAATCGAGGAAGTCAATTATAAATCCAAAAAGAGTAAGATAATTTTAAGTTTGGGAGGGCAATCCAAAAAAATATATATAGATCTAGATATAAAGAATGTTGAGGAGTTTAAATGAATTTTCCAGTAGATTTGAACTCCATATTGCGCCCTGAGGCATGATTATGTTAGCTTTTTATTAATTGAGGAAGCGATGACAAACGTTGGAGGATTAAATGTTCAATAAGCGAATCACATTAATACTTATGTTCATTGCTCTAGTTTGCATATCTTTTCAACCAGTTTCCGCAAGTGACAATCTAAAACAGCTGAATGTAAAGGTAGTATCTGATTTAAATCAGACAGTGGGAAAAGACCTTATCAGTCTTGTAGATACAAATCGCCTTGAGATAGGAAACACACGTATTTTTGATATAATCTGGAGCCCTGACGGCAACCGTATGCTGATTTATGCCTTTGTCAACGCATACCCAAAAGAAAAATTTCAGCTAGGCGGAATAGATGCCCTGTATATAGCAAATGCGGATGGGTCCGGAGTGGAGAGGGTTGCATGGGCGGAAAGTACTTCCAGCAGTGAGAGAAAAAGAATTAAGCTTCCTGTATGGAGCCAATCCGGGGATTATTTTGCATATGTGGAACGGGTAGCAGGAAGCTGGCATAAGCTAAAAGCTGCCGATCTTTTTGTCATGTCAAACGATCTAAATCTTATTAAAAAGGTAGAATTAGATCCAGATAAAGCAAGATATTTTGATTCTGAATTTAAATGGTCTTTTAAATGGGCTCCTAAAGAAAATAAAATAGCACTAGCTACGCTAGCGTCTGAAGATATTATTATTTACGACCTGGATGAAAAAACTAATTTCACTTTTAACATACCTGGGGATAACGTAATAATAACCGATATGGAATGGGCTCCCGATGGGAACAAAATCGTATTTATAATAAAAGGAGATAGGCTTCTTACATTAGAGCTTGAAAAAAGAAAAATTAATCCGATTTATTCCGCAGAATGTCTTGGAATGTATGATGGAAAAGGGAGTACATATGGTAAAAAATTAAATGGAATATGGAGTGCAGATGGTAAAAAATTAATATTCTATGATCTAAAACGTCTTTCAGAAAATTTTGATGTATATATAAAGGATGAAGCCTCGAAAAACCCAATAAAAATTATAACTTTTAATTCAGGTTCTTCAAGGGTGATACAATGGTATCCGGACAATGAAAGGATTTTGCTTAGAAACTATTCTGATGATTTATATGCCCTGTACTCATTCTCAATAAACGGAGAGATGAAAAAACTGATCGAGAAAGATAATAGATATGGTCTCGAAGGGATGGTGGGCCCTAATGATTATATTTTAGCAACCAGTCTCAACCCCCAATCCAAGACTCCCCCTTACATAAGGACGTATGACCTCTTTTTACTCAAGGAATCTAAGACGTTGACAATTGAGAATGTATCCGATTACAGATGGAAAGGTACAGATCTTTTATATCTCAAAGATCAGAAGATCTCAATCCTGAACACCAGCACCCATGATACCTGGGATATCCCCCTTCCTTCGAAAAATATCGATAAGTTCAGTCTGGACCCCTCCGGACACTTCATTGTCGTGGATACTATTATTCTCGGAATACAGGAACAGGGTTCCCACACACAACAAAAGATTGCTGGAAATTATACAAACAATTCGACAGCAGACAGTTCAACAGAAAATAATTCGACATTTGAGGAGGAGAGAATCAAAAAAGATATGGACGAGCATTCGAGAGGAAACTCCACAAAAGAAACTTTTGAATTACCAGGGTTTTCTGCAATTATTGCATTAATAGGAGTATTAATTGCATTCGTCGGCATACATATTAAAAAATAAAAGAAGGACAAAGCATGGAAACGGATCGGAATGTGTTTGTGATCGCACAAAAAGAATTTGCAGACAATTTATGGAGTCCGAGGTTTATAGTACTTATTTTGGCCTTTATAGTTATTGTATTTTCTATAAGTTGGCACTCGGGTATCGGGTCCGGACAAGCTATATCCAGAGGTTATCTTGATCTCGCGCAAATTGTTTCTCTTTTCTTGCCATTTATAGGAATTACACTCGGCTTCGATGCGATTTGCAAAGAAAGGGAAGCAGGATCTTTAAATGTGCTGCTGACACATCCGATTTATAGGGATAATATTATTGCCGGAAAAACACTAGGTGCAATGCTAACTCTGGCTCTGGTAATATTTATCTCAATTTTTACAGTTCTCGGTTCAATGCTCATCGAATCTGGGGCAAAGTTCCCTCTCCTAAGGCTAAACAGATTGCTAATCTTTGCAATTCTTACCTATCTATATTTATCTATATTTCTGGCACTTGGAATCCTTGGCTCGATTGTCACAAAAAATGCAATAAAATCCCTTATATACAACATCGCAAGCTGGCTTATCTTATGTGTTGTATTTGGAATGCTTATTACTACTACCGCTTCTATTATAACTGGGCATAAACCTCTAGATTTAGATGATAATGAGCGTTTTTTAGAACTCAACGCAGATTTTCAAAAATTATCCCCCTCCCATCATTACGCAATGGCTGTAAGTGGCAGGCCCAGTTTGAGCTGGTTGGGAGTTTCAAGTGAGAGACCGGCCGTGCAAGGGATATTCGACACGGAACATACGTTGGGACAGTGGTGGAATGAACTTTGGATAAATGTTCTAATTCTAATCCTTACCCCTCTTTTTTTAATTATAATGGCATTTGTAACCTTTTTGCGTCAAGACATCTCAATGGATATGGGGTAAATCAAATGAAAAAGAATAATGTATTTGTGCTCGCTCAAAAAGAGGCTGCTGATCATCTCCGAGATCCAGGATTTTTGGTGCTACTTGCAACATATACTGCAATAATATTTGCCTCGACATACATGTACGGTTCTATGGAACATCAGAATAATTCAACCCTTTTAAGTAGCATTAATATCCAAATGATATCTCGATTTACCCCCCTGATTGGCATAGTTTTAGGCTTTGATGCAGTTGTTAGAGAACAGAAATCCGGATCCCTAAATGTGTTATTAACCCACCCTCTCTTCAGGGATAATATCCTTGCAGGAAAATTACTTGGCTCAATGCTGCTGGCTGCTTCTATAATCATATTTTCAGTTTTTGTATCTGTGGGGACATTATTGATATTCTTTGGACTTGAGCTCAGAGAGACCGACCTTCTCAGAATAGCTGCATTTACTCTTCTCACATTTTTCTACGTGGTAATTTTTTTGGGAATTGCGATTCTCATCTCAACAATTGTAAAAGAGGCTACGGATTCTTTGACCTATAATGTTGTTATATGGCTTTTTATCTGCATACTCTTTGGCGCAATTCTCAAGACCCTTGTTTCCATATTTACAGGCCAAACTCCAAACGAAAGTGTATTGCTTACACACCTTTTGAATCTATCACCTTTACATCACTATGGAGAGGCTATAATTGGTAGAGCCGATTTGAGTTTTATGGGAGTTAATATGGAATCAACTATTGGAGGGATTTTCGATACTAGATACTCGCTCTCTCAGTGCTTAAGAGAATTTCGAATGAATATAATAATGCTGATTCTGATGCCAGTTGTATTGTTTATAATAGATTTCATCGCCTTTCTCAGAAAAGACCTTACTTTATAACGCAAGCTGCAAGTCCAAAAACAGAGTCATATAGTCAAAGAATTAAAGGAGGGCTGAACATAGATAAAAGTTACAATGTAAATCGGACTATTCAGCAAAGAAAACTCCTTCTGGCTTTCGATATCCGCATTTTGAGGGAGGATACAAGTGCCTATTAAAAATGAAAAAATCCTTCCAGCCTTATTGCTCACCCTCATACTACTTTCTTTAATGCCTCTTCCTGTCAGAGCGGACTTTGCCCAAGTTGCAATCGGAAATGATATCAGCGGCAAGGTTGCAAGCCCAGGAGATCTTGTAGAATTTAGCTTTACAGTAGAAAAAGGATACAATACCTCAAAAAGTACATCAGTTCGGCTTTTTATAAAAGAAAAACCTGAAAACTGGACTGCAGGAATCTATGCCGACGGCAATCAGATCAGCCACATAACTCTACCCGAAAAGATTGCGGAAAAAGACTTGATTCTTAAAGTAAGGGTTCCTGAAAAGGTAAAAGATGGAGTGTATCCTGTCAGTATAGGACTAAAGCCCTATGGGGAATCGATTTCAAAATTAGATCCCATCTATCGAGAGTTTGCAGTAACAGTTGCAAGAGATGCAATGCCTGATCTAAAAATTTACTCCGATTTTCCAGGGAAAAAGACTCATCCCGGAATTCCTGTCCGTTTTGGGGTTTTTCTAGAAAATAAATATGAGAGTAGAGCAAATTTTCGGATTAATCTGGCCTCAAAACCCGAAGAATGGGGAGTTGACCTGCTTTCTAAGGAAGGAGCCAAAATTACAAAATTGGGAATTCCTGCAGAGCAAAATCGGGAGTTTGAAGTTCTTGTAAATCCTCCTCTAAATGCAATTGCAGGAGATTATGAAATTTTGGTTGCAGCCTCGCTGGAAAAGGGAAATCAAAGCGTATTTTTACCACTCAGTGTAAGTATAAATCCAGAACTTGCCAAGGATGAGGATTTAAGTGCCTACGTAGAGCTGAATTCCAAAATTGTAGGAATTGAAATTCGGCCTGAAGATAAAGCCGAATTTACAGTATCTATAAAAAACAGATATGATCAGCCGCTTAAATTGAATCTTGAAGTTTTGAGTTTGCCTAAAGCCTGGAAAGCTGAATTTATTATGAAAGAAGAAGAGAAAGGCCGCCTTTCTTCCCTGAGACTACCGGCAGGAGAAGAACAGGAATTTAAAGTGAAAGTCAGCCCAACTCAAAACGCAACAAGTGGGCTTTATCCAATCCAAATTGCTGCGATAAGCGGGGATAAAAGAGTTAGCCTGCAGCTTGAAGTAGGGATCAATCATGATATAGAAAATGAGGAACTGTTCAGAGTCTATCCAAGTTCCAGTGAATTGACCCTGAATCCGGGAGGTTCCGCCGAAATTCGAGTCAATATTGAAAATCACGGGGAGGAGGAGCTCGAAGATATTTCTCTTGAAATTAACACAGCGAGTGGACTCAATACGCAGATTCGGGGATTTGGAACTATAGAAGAACTAGAAGCAGGAGAATCCAGAAGCATTCCTCTAGAGATTACTGCAAACGCTAATGCCGGCTCTGGGATCAAGGAAATATTTATAAGAGCAAGAAGTGACGGGCGAGTGAGTTCTGAGAAAAGTATTAGAGTGAATGTGGAAAAATCTTCAAGTGGCGGACTTCTTGGAATAGGGATGCTGGGCTTTGCAGTTTTTTTGCTGGTTTTTGTAATCCGTAAATTCGGAAGGCGATGAACATGGAAATAAGGAGTACGGAATTAGAACAAAATAAAATTAAACCGAGAACAGATGAATTTGCAATAGAAACCCTAAATTTGAGTAAAAGTTTTGGAAAAGAAAAAGAAATCCGGGCAGTGAAGAACCTAAACCTGCAGGTAAAGAAAGGAGAAGTGTTTGGCTTTATAGGCCCTAATGGAGCTGGAAAGACTACAACCATGAAAATGCTTATAGGGTTGCTTGAGCCCGATGAGGGAAGCGGAAAGGTTGAAGGCTTTGATATCGTCCGGGAAGTTATAAACATAAGAGAGCAAACCGGAATGCTCCCTGAACCTGCTGGGTTTTATGATAATCTAACTGCAAGACAGAACCTGCGTTTCTATGCAAAACTTTACAATATTGAGCCAGACATAAGGGAAAAGCGGATTGAAAACCTCCTGGAAACAGTGGGCCTTGCTCATGCAATTGAACAAAAAATAGGAGGGTTTTCAACAGGGATGCGCAAACGCTTTGGGCTGGCTCAGGCCCTGATTAATGAGCCTTCCGTCCTTTTTTTAGATGAGCCAACAAGCGGGATTGATCCTCTGGGCGCTCAAAGGATGAGAAAGCTTATAAAAGATCTTAATAAAAGCAAAGGAGTAACTGTTTTCCTAAGCTCGCATTCCATGGAAGAAGTGGAGGAGATTTGTGATCGAATAGCAATAATCTCAAAAGGAAAACTGCTTGTAATAGGCTCTATTGAAGAACTACGAGACATTTTTCGAGAAAAGGAAGGGATACATTATTTACTTGAAATTCAGGAACTTTCCTTAACCGAAGCTGCAAAAATTATAAAAAATACGGAGGGGGTAAACGCTCTTGAAATTCAGGATAGAACTCTTCGCTTGCATGCGAAAATGAATATCCGGACAGAAATTGCAAAAGCCATCAAAAAAGCCGGGGGGACGATTTCCATGTTTGAGGAAGAAGCAATGAATTTACAGAAACTATTTCTCAAAATTATTGAAGAAAAGTAAATTCCAGACAAGCGGGATTTTGTAACTGTTAGGACTTTCTCTAAGCTCCAAAGAATTAAACCATTGGGAAGCTTATGTAAAGAGAGTTTGCAATTCTATTTTTGGAATAGCTTTATAAAACAAGATTTGAATTCTATCCAAAGTTAATTTTTCAAGGGATCCGCATGAACGAAATAAAAGAAACCGACCGCTTTGAATGTACAGTAATCAATATTATCAAAAATCTGGCCTGGAAAGGGATTACCGTTGAAGAAAACGCAACAAAAGGCCGAGTTTATTTTGCAAGAGTCAGTGGAGCAGAAACTTTAAAGGAAGGGGATACTCTCTACCTAGGAGTCCGACCGCTTTACGATATAGAAGATAAGAGCATGAGAGTCACCCTCTACGATGCCGAAAATAATAAATTAGACTGGACTTTGCTCTAAACTTTTTTCTTCTCCTTTTTATTTTTTCGATTAAATTTCACGAGCCTATCTATTCGAAATTATTTATAAATACTAATTCAGCTACATTTTTACCTTCATTCATCTCTAAAAGGAATCTCAATTTCCATTAGATCAGCTGCCACGAGTACATTTTCAAAAATCTTTTTTGCATCCTCTAAAACAGGAGCAGGATCCTCAGAATAACGAGAGCTTATATGAGAAAGGATAAGCTTTTGGACGCCAGCTTCTTTTGCAAGAGCTGCAGCTTCTCCGGCCGTGCTGTGCTTGGACTCCTTAGCCCAAGCTGCCATTTCATCAGCAAAACTTCCGTCATGAATTAAAAGATCCACAGCCTTACTTGCCTCAAGCACCGCGGCACAGGGTCTTGTATCTCCTGTATAAACCAGGCTTCTGCCAGGCCTTAGGCTTCCCATAACTTCTTCTGGATAAACAGTTTTACCCTCAACTTCTACAGGCTCTCCCCGTTGGAGTTTTGCAAAAAGGGGCCCAGGCTTGACTCCTAACTCTATAGCCCTTTCCCGGTTAAATCGGCCCGGACGCAGGTTTTCGATAAGGGCATAGCCAAGGCTTGGGACGCTGTGTTCTGTCCGAAAAGCTAGGATCTGATACCCTTCTCGTGTAAGCACGGCTCCGGGCAAAAGATCCACCCCCCGAACCTCATATCTGAGCCTGAAAAAGCCCATGGCTCTAAAAAGTTTTGTTAACTCTTCTGTACCCTGCGGGCCATAGATTGTAAGAGCTTCGGTTCTGCCCATAAAAGACATAGTCTGGATAAGGCCCGGAACCCCCAGAAAATGATCTGCATGAAAATGGCTGATAAAAATTGAAGAAAGCCTCATCATCCCAGTCTTTGCTCGCATCATCTGCTGTTGGGTTCCTTCTCCACAATCAAAAAGCAGAAGTTCCCCCTGCCTATTGACCATAACCGCAGAAGGGTTCCTGTTGCGGGTGGGAAGCGAACCTCCTGTTCCAAGAAAAGTTACGCGAAGCATGATGGATGCAATAAGTGCAGCCTGGGTATTTATGGCTTCCCGCCCCAAAATCTTAAAAAAATGCATTTCTCGATCCGACCTATCGGCAGAGCTTTTAATATACTTGTCCTTATAATTTATACACAGGATTTCCAGAATTTTAGGAGATTTTTAAACCTTACGGGAGATCAGTTTATGGAAAACATGTTCAGATTTGCGGATGAACTCGGACCTTTTAAAATATTTCATATATATGAGCCCTCTGTGGACTTAAAAGCAGTCCTTGTTGTAGATAACATTGCAAGGGGCCCTGCAATTGGCGGAATCCGGATAGCTCCAGATGTAAGTGTTGAGGAATGTTTCAGGCTTGCAAGAGCTATGACCCTGAAAAATGCGGCTGCTGACCTGCCACATGGGGGCGGAAAAATCGTCATATATGGAGATCCGAAAATGCCGCGGGAGCAGAAAAGTCAGCTTCTCCGAGCCCTTGCCTCTGCGCTTAGATATGATAAAGAGTACATTTTTGCTCCAGATATGGGAACAGATGAGCTTTGCATGGCCTGCGTCCGAGACGAGATTGCACGAGTTGTGGGCTTGCCCTGTGAAGTTGGAGGAATTCCTCTAGACGAAATAGGAGCTACGGGCTGGGGAGTGCTCCACGCAACAGAAGTTGCACTTCAGTACTGTGATTTTAAGCTTAAAGGAGCTAGAGTAGTCATTCAGGGTTTTGGAGCAGTTGGAAGAAATGCAGCTCGTTTTCTTTCCGAAAGAGGAGCGCTTATAGTTGGAGTGGCTGATTCGAAAGGAACGGTCCAAAATCCGGAAGGGCTTGATGTGGAGACCCTGATAGCTCTCAAAAGAAGGGGAAAATCTGTAAGGGCTTATCCCATCGAAAAAGCTGGAGGAGAAATTCTCGGAAAAGAGGCGGTTTTAGAGATTCCTTGCGAGATCTGGATTCCTGCAGCTCGGCCAGATGTGATTAATGAGAATAATATGGATAGGCTGGACACTAAATTGATCGTGGAGGCTGCAAATATCCCGATTACGGAAAGCGCAGAAAAAGCCCTTTATGAAAAAGGAATCCTATACATCCCAGATTTTATCGCAAACGCAGGCGGGGTTATCTGTGCGGCTTCTGAGTACCAAGGCTCTACTCGGGCTGCAGCTTTTGAAGCAATAGAAGAAAAGGTTAGAAATAATACGGCAGTCGTGCTTGAAGCTGCAAAAAGTAAAGCTATTTTCCCGAGGGAAGCTGCTTTAGAGCTTGCCGTAAAAAGAGTGAAGCAAGCTATGCGCTACAGACGCTGGTCTCTTTTTTCTTCAGCTCCCGACTTTCTGTGAGCAAAAAGCTGCTGGCTAGAAATCAGGCTTTTTTCAAAAAGCCTGATTTTCCAAGCTCCTATTTAAAAAAAATTAAAAATCCAAATTCAGGCAAGACTTTTAAGCCGCTGGATATTTTGAAGCGCTATCCTGCTTTCAGCTATGATTTCCTCTTCGATCTTGCTGACAATCTGGTCCATGGGCACTGTAAGGCGATAAAGCTTAATTGGTCTTCCTTTGCCTTCAGTTCTTTTTTCTTCCCGAATGTCAACCCATTCGTTTTCGCGCAGATAACGCATTGCAACGCTTACTTCAGGCTGCCTTAAACCAGATACAAGTTCAATATTCTGAGAGGAGATCTCTTTGCCTTTTGAAAGGCAAGCAAGAGTCAGAGCAACAGGGCGGCTGACATTAATTTTTCTCAAAAGTTGAATCATTTCGTATTCATTTTCACCGATTTTAAAAGGAGTAGCTTCTCTAAGATTTATATGTTGTTTTTTTCTTAATTCACTTTCATCTACCAATTAAATCACCCGAAGTTCTGATTATATAATTTATTGATATATATATTTAATGATGGATTATTTCCAAGCCTCGCGATAAATGTTCCCGTTTGCGAATTTAAACATAAGAAATACGAAATCTGGACAAAATCTAAGCTCATGACCAAAGAATTGTTAGCGAATTTTAAGAAAAAAGAAGGAAATAAAAAAGAAAGAAAAGAATTATGAGAGATCCTTTAAATGCTCCAGATTCTGAAAAATTACCCTGCTCTCAGCCAGAACCTTTTTTTCAATTCCATTAATAATCGTTTCCATAGGAACTACCAGCCTGTAGAGTTTAATTGGTCTTCCTTTTCCCTGAGTCTTTTTCTCTTCCCTTATCTCAACCCAATTGTTCTCTCGCAGATGACGCATTGCGATGCTGACTTCGGGTTGTCTAAGCCCAGAAACCATTTCAATGTGCTGGGAAGAAAACTCCTCTCCTTTTGAGAGACAGGCAAGAGTAAGAGCTACTGGCCTACTTATATCAAGCCTTTTCAATAATTCAACCATCTCATAATCGCCTTTTCCCATTTCAAAAGCGCTGTCTTCTGCCCTGAATTTTTTATCCACATATTGATTATATGACATATAATCCTCCCTATCCACGCTTCTATGATTCTTCAGACAATGCACCTATAATTTAATTGATAAACACAGTCTTCCGACTTGGTGCAAAGTTTAGACTTCAAAGTACATTTAGAGCCTTATAGAGGTATTATCCTCAACATATATATTTTTTATTTCTTATATTATTATACATAACTTAGTAAGAGAGGCCCTTTTTATGAAAAGGCTTCCAAAACCTGGGCATTTATCGGAGAATATTTATCCTATGTGAGATAGATACATATACAAATTGACCGATAAATGCCAGATCAAAGCCTTGATTTGGCAAATCTTATATAAAAGTCCTGAAACTATTAAATGTAAGATGCAGGCTCCCCAAAAAAAGACCGCCGTTTTTCTTTGCCACTGTAGTGGGAACATTTCCGATCGGATCAATCTCCGATTCTTAAAAAAAGCCTTAAAAGCCGAAGGTATTTCCGTTTTTGATTTTGAGTATCTTTGTTCAAGGGAAGGGCAGACCCTTATCAAAGATAAAATTTTCCAAAATTCTATTGACAGAGTCGTAATAGGTTCTTGCACGCCTTTCAAACACGAGCGATTGTTTAAAAAATGCGTCAAGGAAGCTGGCCTGAATCCTGCAATGCTCGAAATTGCAAATCTGCGCGAGCAATGCGCCTGGGTCCACCCTAAACCTTCAGAGGCTACTAAAAAAGCTCTATCTATTCTCAAAGGAAAGATCAGACGTTTGGAAAAAGCCAAAGTTTTGAAGTCCGTTAAGGTAAACATCAGACAAAAAGCCCTTGTTCTTGGAGGAGGAATCGCCGGAATCGCAACAGCCCTTTCCCTAGCTGAGAATGGGATTTTGGTTTATCTTGTTGAAAAAGAAACAAGCATAGGGGGGCAGATGGCAAAAATTGGGAAAATATTTTCTCCAGACAAACTTGCAGAGGAATGCGCTATGTGTTCTCTTAGCCCTCTTATGAACGAGATTCTCTCTCATCCCAAAATAAGCCTGTTTACCTCTGCTGAGATCGAAAGCCTAAGCGGGAGTTCGGGCAATTTTAAGGTAAAAGTCAGGCAAAACCCGCGCTATGTGCAAGCCTCCTGCGTTGCCTGCGGAAAATGTAGCACAGTCTGCCCCGTTCTTGTTGAAAACGAGTTCAATTGCGGATATAAAGATAAGAAAGCTATCTCTTTACGTTTTTCCCAATCGGTTCCAAAAATCTATGCAATCGATCCTGTTCATTGTCTTGAACTCGGAGGAAAAAAGGAAGAAAAACTCGGGAAAAAAGAGCAAAAGCAAGCCAGAAGTCCAGACAAGAAGCCCCCAGAAAACCAGAGTTGCGGAAAATGCGTAGAAGCCTGCAAAGTCGGAGCAATAGATCTAAAGCAGCAGCCCGAATTTTTCGAGCTTGAGGTCGGAGCCATCGTTGTTGCAACCGGGTTTGAAGAATATGATTGTTCCCAAAAACCCCAGTACGGCTATGGCCTTTTTGAAAACGTGCTTACCCAGACTGAACTTGCCCGAATGCTTGGGCTAAATGGACCTACAAAAGGGAAGCTCAGAAAACCCTCGGATAATAAAGAGACTGTTAGAGCTCCTGAAACCCCAAAAAAAATCGTGATGATTCAGTGTGTCGGCTCAAGGGATGAAAAAACCGGAGGAAAGCCTTACTGTTCCAGATATTGCTGTATGGCTGCGCTTAAGCATGCAAACCTGATTCGAAAAAAATATCCCGAAACCGAAATCACAATCTGTTATATTGATATACGGGCTTTTGGACTCTATGAAAACTATTATCGAGCCGTCCAGAATATGGGAGTACATTTTCTTAGAGGCAGGCCTGCGGAAGTTATTGAAAAAGCCAATAAAAGTCTTATTGTAAGGGTTGAAGATACGCTAAAACAAGAACTTGTGGAACTTCCAGCCGACCTTGTGGTGCTTTCGGCAGCCATGGTCCCTTCAAAAGGGACACTAAAGCTTGCAAAGACTCTTAATCTAAGTCAGGACGAAAACGGTTTTCTCAAGGAAAAACACTCCAAACTTAAACCCGTGGATAGCTCTGTGGAAGGAATTTTTGTATGCGGAACTGCCCAAGCTCCGAAAGATATTACGGATACGATC
>JAQUFK010000075.1 GCA_028684695.1 Methanosarcinaceae archaeon
GTATAGGGAGCTTTGCAGCCGAGTTTCCAGAGGCATTTTTCCCCACTGACCATGGTATCGAATTCCCCCCGATCATAATACCCACGTCTAGGGCAATTTTCGTGAATCGTGTGCTCGGGAGGGAAAAAGATTTTTGGTCTCTTCCAGCGGTCAAGCCCTTCAGCCAAATCTTCGGGAACTTTTATTTTTCCAAGCACAATCGCTGCAAGCGTCAGAAGCATCCAATCCGCATGAGGAGGACAACCTGCAATGTTGATTACAGGTTTTTCGATTCCAAGTTCCTTAAGGATACCTTTATCCTCGTCTTCAAGGGTAAAGGCAAGCCCCCGAAAATCCAGCAGGTCTTTTATCTCGCTCTCGGCTGAGTTGACCCCGCCAAAGGCAGCACATTGTCCCACAGCCACGATGAAAGCCGCATTTTCTGCAGCCCTCCGAAAAATCTCCTTATAGGGTTTACCTCCAAGGAGGCAATACCTGCCCGTTCCCGAAGGCCCATTTGCAATTGCACCTTCGGCAACCAAAATGTACCCTTTTTCCTTAATAACCTCTTCAAAATAAAGCTCGGCATTGAGCTCAGAAGTATTAGCCAGAGCTCCATCAACAAAAATGCCTTGCTGTTCCATAAGCAACTCATGATAAGCAAGCTTAAGGCTTAGGCGTTGCATGGCTTGGACAAGGTCAGGCTCTCCCCCGTTCAGAAGGGACTCAGAACAACCCGTACATTCCCCTCCTTGGATCCAAACAATCCGGGTTTGGGAAAGTTCAAGAGCCTTTACAATTTCGTTTTTATAGGTTTGTAAAAATACGGAAGCTCCAAGCGCCCCTGCCGCTTTTAGAAAAGTCCGCCTGTCCATTCTCAGAAAATCAAGCTGTTTTAACCTCTCCGCTAAAGTGGCATCTCCCACTCTCCTCCCCCCTAAACAGAGCAAGAAATAAGATATTAATTTTTAATAAAACTTCTTAAACTATTAAGAGACTAGTTAAATACTGGATCGTTAATTCTTATAATACCCTGTTTGTTCCTATATTTTAAATAAGCTCTCTTGAAAAAAAGAATAAAAGTTAAAATTAATATCAGAAATATAAGAATCAAAGGGAAGCCAAAACTTCTTCTTTAATCGCTCGGACTGCCTTTTTAACCGCTCTGGCTACAGCAGGAGATAATTCCATTGAAAGCCCGTTTACAGGCTTTCCGATCTCAATTCCTATGACAACAACTTCAGGCAATTCCTGAACTTCTTGTCCGATCTTAAGCACATCAGAAATTCCCATATCATGAGCCGAAATGACATCATGAGAGGCTGTGCCTTCAATGAGATCTGAACCTTCAATTCGGAAAACCAACCCAGGCTCGGAGCCTGAGATTACTGCGTCTACGATTATAACTTTTTTTGCTCCGTCAAGGAGGTTTAAGAGATCAAGCCCGCAGACGCCGGCATCTTCTATATCAAGAGTTTTGAGCTCATTAAGTTCCGTTTTTTTAAGGGCTTCAATGACCTTCAGGCCAACTCCGTCATCGCCCATAAGGGGACTTCCGCAGCCCAGAACACGAATTGGAGCATTTAAAACAGGCATATTCTCACATTAAACGTATTAATAGATTTTAAAAACTAAAAAAGACTGAACCCGAAGGTTCAGTCCTTAACAGGAGCTTTTTCCGCATCCGACCAAGAACGCTCGTTGTCCTGATAAGTTTTCTTCGAAGACTTATTCAAAACTTTGACAAAATGCTTGTCAGAGAGATCTTCTTTTCCAGTCCAGAAAATGGCTTTATAATATTTCCAGACATGAGGATCGAATTCCAAAATCCCCACATGGATCACAAGCTCAAAGACGAACCAGTAGGTCATGAGCAGGTGAAGCAGCCTGAAGAACTGCAGGGAAGAAAGGCCCAGCGCCGGCCCGATAAGGTCGCCTATGGAAAGGATCCAGGAAGCAACCGGCAGCCCGAAAAGCGCCCAATCAAGCTTGTAAAGGACAATTCCTGAGACTGCAATAAGGAAAAGAGCCGTGCCTTCAAGTACTATAAGAATTTTCATGACCGGATGGAGCTTGGTCTTGTAATGCCCCTCTTCCTTATCATAAATTGAAAAAGCCGGATATTCGCCTTTTCCAAAGAAATTCTTTAGGATTGCAACGGTCCTTTTTGCATCTTCAGGCCCGAAGATATAGTGATCCATAAAATGTTCGATTTTATTCCGAACACCCCCCTTACTTGAGGAAAAGATATTGTAGGGAATAATAATCCAGTTCACAGCGAGCAGGATCGGGACCATGATCATGTGAAGGGCCCGAGCATTGTGGAAACTCATAAAGTCCCAGCCCGCATAGATCTTTAAGCCGGTTAAGATGAGCAGCACCATCGCAAAAGCGTGGATGGTGTGAGCTGCCCTATCAAGGACAGTGTAGCGCTCAACAACCGTCTCGTTCTTTCTGGTTTTCATTGGGTTCGTCTCCTAGTGGTTTCATACGAGTTTCAGCGTACGAGGAGCGTTTTTCCCGCTGAGGTCAATGGTATGTACAGCGCAAGCCAGACAGGGATCATAGGACCTGCCGATATGGAAGATGTTAACAGGGTTTGAATAGTCAACTCCGGAGGCGTTATCCACAGCATTGATCTTTGAGCCGATAAGTGCCTGTTCAAGAGGACCAGGAACCCCGGCTCCATCTCTTGGAGACATGTTCCAAGTACTTGGCACAACTGGCTGGTAGGTTACGACCTTGGAGTTACTGTCGGTAGAAACCCAGTGTCCAAGCGCTCCTCTTGGAGCTTCCCAAAGCCCCATACCTTCGGAATCCTTGGCCATGGAAAGATCGGTATGAACTGCATACTTTCCATTCGGGTCAAGATCAACAGTTACCCATTTAAGAAGTTCGTTTGCAAGAATTGCAACTTCCTGAATCCGGGCAACCATTCTTGTATAGGTGTTTGCAGGGGAGTAGCCGTTTTCCTTTAAGGCCAGAGCAAGCCCGGTTGTAAGAGGCTCTTTCATTGCAAGCATTCTTGCAAGCGGCCCTACTTCTGCGGGGATTCCGTTGTATCTTGGAGCTTTGATCCAGGAATACCTGCTCTCAGAGCCGCCATCAAACTTGATTTCCGCAGGATCCGTGAAAGGATCAGTAACCCCTTTTGAGGGATGAAGTTCCTCGCCCTTATAGAAGGAGTGAGCAACACTTTCCGTAATAAGATCCGGGTTTAATTTCTGGTATTCAAGGTTGCCGGTAACGACTCCCGATGTCTGGAAACGAGCCCCTTCTGGACTTTTGGGATCATAGCCGTCCCCTGCTTCGGGTTTGTAAAAGGCCCCGTAGGCAAGGAAGGAAATCTTGGAAGGATCGGAATAGCCTCCGTGCTTGTCGTGCTTGAGAGAGACTGGAAGCCCGAGGATTTTTTCTCCTATAAGTTCGGAGCCAAAGGCGGTATACAGTTCTGCATCTCCCCAGCCAGCCTCTCTTGTGAAGTTGTTGGATTCGAGGCTTTTATCAACCAGACCCTGAAGATGTTCAGCTACGAAGTTTAAGGCTTTTGTTGGAGAGCTTGCCTTATAGGTATTTTCAATCCAGGTCTCAAAAGGTACCCTGAGAGTGTAATTGGAGACAAAATCCATTACATCAAGATAATAAGAAGAAACCTTAGTAATATCTCCAACGGTGGGTTTATAGGTATAACCGCCTGGAAAAGAAGTTACCTGATGAGGCATTTTTCCGCCGATAACAGCGATTGCTTCCTGAAGTCTCTTCTTTTCAGGAATTGCCGCAAGGTAGGAACTCCCTGCAGGAACAGGCTGCCCATCAAGTTTGTAGCTGATTGGAGCAAATCTACCCACAAGTTCTTTCCAGACCGAGGTTCCGGTTTCTCCTAAGGGAGTGAGCACGTCTCTGTAGCCTGGGTTTGCAAGATCGGGACCCCAAAGCACATAAATATGAGTTGCGTGACTTGCGATAGTATTGAGAGCTTGATTGATATTCCTTGCAACGAGGGCATCTTTGGGGATGGTATCGGCAACCCCGAAAAGCTCGTCAAGGGCGCCTGCTGCAGCAAGGGAGTGGGATGTTGGACAAACTCCACAGATCCGCTGGGTCAGAAGGGCTGCATCTCTTGGATCCTGATTTTGCAAGAAACGTTCAAATCCTCTGAAAAGTACGCCTGAAGTTTGGGCGTCGTTTATAACTCCTGCCTCGGAAACTTCTGTGGATATCCTTAAATGTCCTTCAATTCGGGTTAAAGGATCGACTGTAACATTAACCATTTTTACTCATCTCCTTTCATTCTGCGAACTGCATGAGCCCCTGCAGCAAGAGCTGCGGCGCCTACTGCGGCTTTGGATACATTATCGATGTTTGCTCCAAGCAAAACTCCTTTATCCTCAGCCTCAACATAAAGTGGCCTTGCGCAATCCGGAAATCCGGGTTCCACACAGGCGATACAGGGAGAACCAGCCTGGGTACACATACTGTTTCCGCCGTTCCATTTGCGCAGTCCACAATCCGCATGAGCGTAAGGAGCCTTGCAGCCGAGTTTCCAGAGACATTTGTCTCCGCTGATATCAGTATCAAATTCTCCCCTGTCGTAGAAACCACGGCGGGGGCAGTTTTCGTGAACGGTGTGTCCGGAGGGGAAGAAAACCTTGGGTCTGCCGTATTTATCAAGTAAGCTGCTAAGATCATCCGGAATCTTGATCTTTCCAAGGATTACGGCTCCAAGAGTTAGGAGAATCCAGTCAGGGTGAGCGGGACAACCAGGAATGTTGATAACCGGCTTGCTGATCCCAAGTTCCTGAAGCATGCCCTTACTTTGATCCTCTTTCTTAAAATCGACCCCTCTGAAGTCGGTAATTTCTTCAATGGCGCTGGCTGCGCAGTTGATGCCTCCGTAAGCGGCGCAGGTTCCCACGGCAAGAATTGCGCTTGCGTTCTTTGCAGCCTTTTCGAAGAGTTCCTTGAAGGTCCGGTTTCCGATTATGCAGTAGCGCCCAGAGCCATCAGGCCCGTTTGCAATTGCACCTTCAACAACTAAAATGTAGTTGCCTTCCTCGATAAGTTCGTCAACAAGGATTTCAGAGTTTAGTTCAGAAGTATTTGCAGCTCTGCCGTCAACGAAAATTCCTTGCTGGGCAAGTAAAGTCTCATGATAGGCGATATTAACGTTAAGCTTTGTGATGGCCTGGACGATATCAGGATTCCCGCCGTTTAAAAGGGATTCCGAGCAGCCCGTGCATTCGGCTCCGTGCAGCCAGACAATCTTGGTTTCGGCAAATTCAAGAGCACTTACAATTTCTGTTTTGTAGGTTCCAAGAAAAGCAGTCGCTCCGACAGCCCCGACAGCTTTGAGAAAGGTACGCCTGTCCATTTTTAGAAAGTCCATACTCTCCAGTGTATGGGCAAAATTCTTTTTTCCAGTGTTCATTCTACCACATCTTTTTTTATTTGATTAGCCAGAAAGAAGGGAATACTGTGTAAATTATATATCTGTACATATAAATTAATCAATAATATTTTGAATGGTCATCTTATATATAATATTAATTACATGAAAGGATAAATATATTTTACAATTATATGAAACAGCGGCCCTTTTTTATAATTATATATAACGAATTTTAAAAAAATAGTGTGGCATAATTACCACTTGTGTTCATCAAAGCTCAGAAGGGCGAGATATCAAAGAGACTAATTATAATTAATAATAGTGAGGATTTTAAAAATATGCATTCATATAAATAAAAAAGAACATATTGTAATAAAAAACCAGATATGAGTAGCAACTAAAGAATAACGAGGTTTAAGCCCCCTAAGAGACTTTTAAAAAGAATATTTCCTTTTTCCGGAAAAAGACTTTTTCCAAAAGCTCCAAAACAGGATTTGCAAGCATAAGTATATAATAAGGAACTATAAAAATCGAAGGAAATTTGCAGCAAAGGCTTTATTTTCAAAAAATTTCATGAAATCCCTTTTCTGAATTTTGAAAATTGAAAATATAAAAAAAGTTGACATTTATAAAGTTAGAGACATATCTTTTAGGAAAAGAAGGCTTTTTAGGAAAAGAAGGGCAATAAGCGAGCCGAATCCCAACAAGCAAATGAAACTTAATTTAAAAAAATTAGAGGTACTATGTGTATAGCAATTCCTGGAAAAGTGACGGCAATTCTGAATGAAAACACCGCCAGTGTGGACATGGGTGGTATTCGCAGAGAGGTTAACCTGGACCTGCTTGGAGGGGCCAGCAATGCTCTGCTTGGAAAATATGTGCTGGTCCATGTCGGATATGCAATTTCGGAAATATCAGAAGAGGAAGGAAAAGAAACTCTGCGCCTTCTCAGACTGATGGCGGATCTGGATGCCGAAGAATCGGATTTTGAAAAAACAAATGCTAATGGAAAAGAAGCTGGTGTCTGTGGCAAATAAAATCGACGCTGAAGCCACCCTGAAGCTTGAAAAAAAGCTTCTTGAAAAGCTCAAAGCCAGAGCTCGGCCCTTGCGCATCATGCACATCTGTGGGACTCATGAAAGAGCTATTACAAAACACGGACTCAGAAGTGTGCTTCCAGAAGAGCTCGAAGTGTTGAGTGGGCCTGGCTGCCCGGTCTGCGTAACCCCTGAAAAAGATATAGATCTTGCCATTGCCCTTGCAAGGAGCGGGGCTGTGGTTGTAACTTTTGGAGATATGCTCAGAGTCCCCGGCTCAGCAGGCAGTCTGCTTGACGCAAAAGCCCAAGGAGCCGACGTAAAAATGGTCTATAGCGTTGACGATGCCGTAAAAGTTGCAGAAAAATTCCCAGAAAAAGAGGTGGTCTTTTTTGGCATAGGGTTTGAGACAACTGTACCCTCAAACGCTGCTGCGCTCTTGCGGGGAGTTCCGGAAAATTTCAGTTTTCTGGCCTCTCAGAAGCGTACTCCTCCTGCAATCGATTTGCTCACAAAAGATATCAAAGTGGATGCATTTATTGCCCCCGGCCATGTGGCAACAATCATAGGCACCAAACCCTTTGAGCCATTCGCAAAAAAGGGATTTCCAGTTGTAGTAAGCGGTTTTGAAGCAAGGGATATCCTTCTTGGAATCAATCTATTGCTAAAACAATTTGAAGAAGGAAAAGCAAGGGTTGATAACGGCTACCCAAGAGTCGTAAAACCCGAAGGAAATGTAATTGCCCTTGAGATGATGGAAGAAGTCTTTGAAACCGGACCTGCGGAATGGAGAGGAATTGGCCAAATTGAAGCTTCAGGCCTGAGCCTTAGAAAAGAGTTTGAAGCTCAGGATGCGGCAAAGCAACATAGGGATCTTTATGAAAAAGCGCTTGAAGCAATCCGGGAAAAAGCCGATAAACAGGATAAAACGAAGAAAAACTGTATCTGCGCCTCAATTCTCACAGGAAAGGCACAACCTACAGCCTGCCCCCTCTTTGGAACAGTCTGCACCCCAAAAACCCCAACAGGACCCTGTATGGTAAGCCTTGAGGGGATGTGTCATAGCTGGTTCAAATACAACCGAAAAGCCAGGGTTGAAAAAAGCCGGCCCAAAAAGGACAAAAAGGCCGGAGGCCCGGAGGATGCATGAATATTCCATTGCCTGTGAGATTCTGGATCAAGTGCTAAAAACTGCCAAGCTTCATGAAGCAAAAGAAATAAAATCCGTTACCCTAGAACTGGGGCAGCTTGCTCATACGAATCCTGACCAACTCGCCTTTTGTTTTGACGTCCTGGCAAAAGAGAGCCTAGCGGAGGGGGCTGAATTAAAAGTGGAAATGAAAGCCCCTACAATCGAATGCGACTGCGGATATAGCGGGCCTGTTAAGAAGCCTTCAGCAGCTTGCGCAGAGGAAAAGCTGCAAAGCGAACTTTTAGAATATATCTCAGCCCTTGCCTGTCCAAAATGCGGAAAAAACGCTCGGATTGCGGGAGGGCGGGAACTTTTGATAAAAACGATTGATATTGAAATATAATTTATGGGATTTTTTATTCGAAAACTTACCAATATGAGAGAATTTTAAAATTCTTATTTAAGTGATTCTTATTTAAGTGATTCTTATTTAAGTATTAGATAAGGGATGTGGTAGGCATGTTAATGCACGTAATCCATATGGGACACGATGTCTTTAAGGCAAACGATAAGCTTGCTGAAAAAAATAGGAAAAATCTGGAAAAACACGGCGTCTTTTCAATTAATGTCATGGGAGCAATTGGTTCGGGAAAAACCACCCTTATCGAAGAAGCCGTAAAAGCCCTCAAGGACAGATACAGGATAGCTGTTATTGCAGGCGATGTTATAGCCGAGATGGATGCCTCTCGCTTTCGGAAACTCGGAGTTCCGACAGTTCCTGCAAATACGGGAAAGGAATGCCATCTGGATGCAAAGCTTGTGGAAAAGGCTCTTTCGGAAATCGATCTTGAAAAAACTGACCTTTTGATTATCGAAAATGTAGGAAACCTCATCTGCCCAGTGGATTTTAAGTTAGGGGAAGGACTTAGAGTGGTTGCGGTAAGCGTAAGTGAAGGAGACGATATAATCCTCAAACACCCTATGATTTTTAAGACCGCCGAACTGGCCTTGATCAACAAGGTGGATATAGCCAAAGCCGTGGATGTGGACCCTGAGACGATGAAGCAAGATATTCTAAGCTTAAATCCAACAGTTCCAGTGCTTTTGACTTCAAAACACGATAACGAGAGTTTGAAAACCTGGATTGAACAGCTTGAAAATGGGATTAAAGCCCTAAAGGGCTTACAAAAATAAAGGGGGTTTAAGAAATGAACTCAAAAACAATTACTCTTGAACACGGAGCCGGAGGAGAGGTAATGCAATCGCTTATTGGAAACCTTATCCTCAAAAACTTCAAGCATAAGAGTGCAGGTTCCATAGGGCTTGAAAGTCTGGATGATGGCTCGACTGTGAAACTTGAAAATTATAATTCGGCTTCCGAACTTGTCCTGACAACAGACAGCCATGTGATTACTCCTATCTTTTTCCCGGATACAAACATAGGAAGGCTTGCTGTTTCAGGAACAGTAAATGATCTGACTGTAATGGGTGCAAAACCTCTTGCGCTGACCTGCGCTGCAATTGTTCCTGAAGGTTTTTCCTTGGAGGCTTTTGATACAATCATGAAAACAATGAATGATACTGCAGCCGAAGCCGGAGTTCCAATTATTACGGGCGATACAAAGACTCTTGAAAAAAAAGCTCTTGATTCGATTAT
>JAQUFK010000076.1 GCA_028684695.1 Methanosarcinaceae archaeon
AACAACTCTTTTTGCATATTCTGCAACATCGGGGTCATGCGTGATCATTATAATAGTTCGACCCTGCTGGTTAAGTTTGGAAAAAAGTTCCATAATCTCCAGGCTGGTTTTTGAGTCTAAGTTACCTGTGGGCTCGTCTGCAAGGAGCAGGGCCGGGTCGTTCATAAGAGCCCTCGCGATTGCAACTCTCTGGGATTGACCTCCGGAAAGTTCGTTTGGTCTATGTCGCATTCTATCTTCAAGTCCCACGGTTTTTAAAAGTTCTTTTGCCCGTTTATCAGGGTTTACTCCGGGTTTTGAATTTGCATAAGAAGGTAATTTTACGTTTTCAAATGCATTTAGGCGGGGGATCAGATTAAATGTCTGGAAAACAAAACCGATTTCAAGCCCTCTGAGTTTTGCAAGTTCTCCATCTGAAAGGGTGTTTATATCGCTTCCCCTGAAAAGGACGCTTCCTTTCGTAGGCCGATCCAAGCAACCAAGGAGATTCATAAGCGTGCTTTTTCCAGACCCTGAAGGCCCCATGACTGCAAGAAATTCCCCTTCCCCAACTTCCAGGTCGATTCCCCGCAAAACAGGAACATCAAGTTTTCCAAGCCTGTAACTTTTATGGACATTTAGGACACTGATTATAGAATTTTCCATTTCGGAAAAACCCCCTTCCCGAAAAATAGGAAAATAAATTCAAATATCCTCTAAGGATTAAAGCCTTTATGTTGGGCTTTCTCCCCTTAATTTAAGCTTTAATTATATTTAATCCTGAAAGTTCCGTTGCTATCATGGACAATACAGGAAAGAAAGCCAGCTTCAGCGTTTTTCCTTGCAATTTCCGGTCCTTTTTCCCCAGTTTCAAAGTTTTCAAATTTCTCGTACAGAGCAAGCATATCTTCAAGTTCAACCAAATATCTGGATAAAACAGCTTTAGCCATTTTAAGGCTCTCTTCTTCTGAAATTGGAAACCCTAGACCTTCGCATTCGCAGGTCTGAAGCTTTGCAGCTTCTAGATAGAAAGGATAGGTGCTGCAAAGCCTTGAACGTACCGGATAGATTCTGCATTTGTTCGTCTCCCCATCTATAAAGCCGCAATCCCCATTGTTTTTGCGTCTGAGCATCCAGCCAAAGGTATGAATATTTCCTTCGGAGTCTATTTCCTCTTCCGTTAATTCCGAATCTTTTGAAAAAAGCTTTTTAATGACTCCTGCGCTTTTAAAAGCGTAAGAATCACAGTCTGAAAAACAATCAGGAAGAAGAGGGCTTGCGATTTCTGAATCTAAAATTCCTGTGTATTCCCGGATTTTTTTTATTTCTTCTGGCAAAAGGAGGACTCGATTATCTCCATATGCCCTTTTGCAGCATTTTCCGCAAAACTGGCAGGAAAACCCAATTTTTCGGATATCAGCTGCGATTTTTTTGGGGGAGAGAGTTTTGGCTTTTTCGATTTCTTTTTTCAGATTTGCAAGCAGCAGGAGTTGGTATTTGGATTTTTGGGTTTTCTGTTTCTCTTCTTCTACTTTTTCTTCTCTTAGACCCTGAATCCAATGAGGTTTTACCGGGTCGGAAGCTTGCTTAAAGATCTGTTTTTGATCCGAAATAGAAGATTTCATAATAATCTTTACAGAATGTTTTGAAGCTTTTGAATTTCTGTTTTTTCTATTTCTATTTCTACTTCTACTTCTTCGGTTTTGTTTACTTTTTTCTTCAACTCAATAAATGGCAAGTTCATTTAAGACATCGGTTTTTGAAAGCGTGCCTTTGGCAACTCCATTGATAGTAACGACTAGCCGGCTCACATTGTATTTATGGAAGAGTTTGACCACGTCATAAAGCTGCATGTCCCCATCTACGGTAATTAGCTCTTTTGTCATGAGATCTTTTACCTTGAGGTTAACCTTTCCCTGGGCAATAGCATGTCCGATGTCAGTATACGTTACAATTCCAACAACGGTTTCCTTATCCTCCACAGGAGCTCCGTGGATACTGTTTCGAATCAGCACTCTTGTTGCTTCTTGGATGCTGGCATTGACATTGATAAGTACAGGAGGGTATTTCATATAGTGTTTGACCTGTTTTTTAGGAAGAGAAATCATTTCATTGATATCAAAAAGGATAGAATTATTGGTATCGTCTCTTCCCGTAACTTTTCCTCTGATGATAAGCCGGTTTACGGGGGTCGGTCCGACTTGGATTTTGTCCTCCATTACAAAATCCTTGGTGCTTCCAAGAATCCGGATTACTCCACTGCATTTTTCAGGACTACGCACCGTCGTAAAACTGATTTCTGCAGCAGTTGCTCCGTTTACAATTAGGTCATTTCTAAAAATGGGTACAACGGATTCGTTTTTTAATTGATCTATATTTAAGGCTTCATAGGCAGCTCCCGTTGGTTTGTATCCTCCTTTTGGCCCTGGGACGCCTTCTACAAGACTAAGTGCTTTTAAAAGCTGCATTTGGTTCCGGATTGTGCCTGGATTTCGCTGAATTTCCTCAGCAATTTCTTCTCCTTTTATAGCCCTGTCTTTTTGTCTTTGTAAATTAATTAATGCTGTAATAATATCTTTTTGAATCAAGGTAAGTTCCATATAACCACCATCAATTTCATATATCTATAATTTAAGTTATATCTCTTAGCATAGTAGGGTGCTATTTAGCATAAATAATGATTACAAATTAATGTAATACATTATATTCCAAATATAAAAAGAGTCCGGTCTCCTTCATTTCCTTTGATTTTTGAGACCATACTTATAAATATTACTTATAAATCCGCATCATATCTATCCTTACCCTTATAAATAAGGGCCGGTCATACTACAATTATTAACCAGGATTGAGAGTTGCCAGGGAAAAAAGCTTTCAAATCCGGTTTTTCCTGATTCAGTGAAAGTTATATAATGTTATCTTCTGTAAGAAGAGCTTCAAGAGGGGTCTAAAACATCATGATCTTTGAAAAAATACATACTGTTCCCACTTCTGAGGAACTTATTAATAAAGCCTTCAAAAGAGCCTCCCGGACAATGTCTGGCAAAACAATTACCGGAAAAGAAAGCAGGCTTAGTGCCAATGAGTCTATGCTCCTGACGGCTGCAAACATCTTTACTGACAATCTGGCAAATATTGTCCGTCGTTTTCCGAGTTTTGATAACCTTCATCCTTTTTATTATGAACTTGCAGATATTTTGGTTGGAGTCGAAAAAATGAAAATGGCCTTGGGCTCTGTGGATTGGGCTAGCCGCAAAATTCACGAAATTGCAAGGGAGTACGTTGGCAAGATGAGGGAAGTTGAAAATCCCGAACCCGTTCGAAAAGAAGCGTTTGGAAGACTTGCCTCTATTCTCAAAGCCATAAATAAGGATCTTATCTTCCTAAACAAAGCTCGAAATACCCTGCGAAAGCTCCCCGATGTTCGAGAAGAACCTACGATTGTGGTTGCGGGTTATCCTAATGTGGGCAAGTCCAGTTTCGTTTCAAAAATCACTGGGGCAAGCCCGGAAATCGCAGCTTATCCCTTTACTACGAAAGGAGTTTCGATAGGGCATTTCTTCCGGGACAAGATTCGCTACCAAGTAATGGATACGCCTGGTCTTCTCGATCGGCCCATGTCAGAGAGAAATAGTATCGAACTTCAGGCAATAAGCGCAATCAATCATCTAGATGCCGTTCTCCTGTTTATTATCGACCCTAGCGAAAGCTGCGGATATGAAATCGAGGCTCAAAAACGCCTTTTAACTGAGATTAAAGCCCTTTTTGAGATGCCCATGCTTGTGGTTTCGAATAAGGCGGACCGGCCTGAGTTTAAAGACTTAGAGGGCATAGATCAGAACATTTCAACGGTTACCGGGGAAGGTATAAAAGAAGTCTTGGAAAAACTGATCAGGCTGATTCCAGAGCCTAAGAAGGTTACAGAGGCTCCCGAAATTCTCTGGGAACCTGAAGTTGATCGGGGTTATCAATGAAAATGGCCTTTAAGCTAATTTCAGGAAGCTGGAAACAGAACCCTTATATATAAAAACCCTTTTGCGGGGCTCAAACATGAAAAAGTTAACTGAAGATGAAACCGGTTCTTTTCAGAGTTATCTTTCGGAAGGCTGCAGCCTCTGTCAGCAGGGGGCAAAGCTAGTCCTTTTTATAACAGGGCTTTGTTCAAGAAATTGCTTCTACTGTCCTCTTTCTGAAGAAAGGAAAGGTAAAGACCTAATTTTTGCAAACGAAAAAGCTGTAGAAGCTGATTCTGATTTACTTGAGGAAGCAAAGCTTATGGACGCGCTTGGAACCGGGATAACCGGGGGCGAGCCCCTTTTGAAGGTCGAAAGGGTTCTGTATTATATACGCCTTTTAAAGGCTACTTTTGGAAAAGAGCATCATATCCACCTTTATACCTCCCTGGCTCCGGATAGAAAAACCCTTTTAGCCTTGGATAAAGCAGGTCTGGATGAGCTTCGCTTTCATCCTCCCCAGAAGTATTGGGGAAATTTAGAAAAGAGCTCTTATGCGTTTTCCATTCAGGAAGCTCTTGACTTGGGAATCAGGACCGGAATCGAAATTCCGGCTCTTCCGGGAGCAGAAAATGTTGCCCTTTTTGCGGCAAAAGCCAAAATCTTTCTGAACCTGAACGAACTTGAATTTTCCGAAACCAATGCCAAGGGTCTGAATGCCAAGGGTTTTTCTCTTGAATCCGATCTTTCCAATGCCGCAGCTGGCTCCCGTAAAATAGGGGAACTTGCCTGCAAGGCCGGAAAAAAGGTTCATTTTTGTTCTTCTAATTATAAGGATGCTGTCCAGCTCCGCAAACGGCTCCTGCGAATCGCTGAAAATACGGCCCGGGAATTTGACGAGGTCACCGAGGACGGAACGCTTATATACGGGCTGATTAAGGGGGGGATCCGGGAACTAAAATTTGCCTGCGAGCTTTTAAAAGCTCAAGCTGTTCCTGCCAAACTTTTCGAAGCAAAAGAAACAGGAATCGAAATTGCTTGGTGGATTCTTGAAGAGCTGCAAACCCCTCTTAAAAATTCTGGCACTTCCCTTTCCATAATAGAGCGCTATCCCTTCAAGGATGGGCTGATAGTTGAGGTTTTTCCCCTCTGAATTTCTTTTTTAATATTCTTTTTAATATCGAAGTTTTCGTTTCAGAATCCGGGATCTGAAAAAGAAGGCAAATTAAGCTGCGCTGGAAGGTCTCAATTTATTCAAATTATACTTTCTCTAAAACGGGTGTATTTTTTTAGATACTGCTTTTCTTTTTATTTATACCGTTGCTTCATTGTACATATTATAAAGAGATATTATATATTAATTTGAATTTTTGCCAAATTTTAAAAAGTTATAATATATCTTAATAAACTCATTGACTCTTACTTCTATAGAAAATAATATTTAAGTTCTTCCCTATTATTTGTGCAATAATATAATAAGGGATGCATTATAAAAATGGCCTTCGATTTGATTTTATTATATTTTCAGAAGAGCTTAATTTCTTCAACAGTTTTGTATTTTTATATAAACCTAGAAAGATTTTTATATGTTTAACTCTCATATACTTTCTGTAAAATATCTGGTAGGTTTACGGAAATAGGGGGAACTTTTCCAAACTGTTTGCTTATGTTGTCTCAGTATCTCCTGAAATGATTTTGCAGCTTCATAAACATTTGGTATTTAAATACATAGTGCTCTCGCAGGCTATTCGAAATGTTATATTTTGAGGTTTTTCCCATTTTATTTTGGATCCTAGGAGCTGGCACATGAAATTTAAAATCAAAAAAGCTCTCTCATTTTGGGATTAAACAGAAAAGTACTCGGAAAATAAATAGCAATCCAGCAGTTTGAAAGTTCCTTTCCAGAAACCTCTAGGAAATGCAGTATGTAAACAAGTCCTGCAGGGCTGTACCCCTGCAGAATTTGTATATTGTATACACCAAAAACAGGCGCACAAAAGCGAGCCCATCTGGGCCTAAAATCCCTAATGGACATATCATGTTTGCGGCGCCTGTTTATATAGTTGGTGGTTTTGCACAAAATAAACAGGTGATATAGAATGAAAAGAATTCTTTTGAGTCTATTGGTTTTTGCCCTGATCTTTGCTGGGATTCAAGGAGCAGCAGCACAAGAAGACAGTGGTAACTGTACTGCAACATTGAATAGATCTGCTGAAATATACATAAGTGTGCCGGCAACTCTTGACTTTGGAGAACTTACAGCTGGGAACACTCATGAAGAAACTTTAAATATTGGGCTTAATGTATCCAATGGAACAACATGGGTCGTTAGGGCTGAGGCTCCTAGAATGGTTTCAGATTGTGGTAACTTTACATTAAATAATGGCATCAATATCGTTGGTGGAAATTCTATAGTTAATCCTCAGAATGTTGATTCTGGTGGGATAGACGATGTAGCTGATGCCTTTAGTGTAGTCTTCCATCAAGCCATTGATTGGGCTGACAGAGTTGCTGAGTATTCCACCATCATTACATTCACTGCAACTACCACATAATACGAAATTGACGAAAAATTTAGACATGTTTTATGGTACAGTGGGGGCAAAAGCCACCCTGTATCATTTTTATCTTTTGATTGGAGGCATGTGCAGTGAAATGGCAAGCTAAAAATTATTTTGTAAAATGTTCGCTTTTGGGAATTTTATTTTTTATATCAATTTTCACAAGCTCTGCAGCCGGGCTTCACTTTGAAGGCTTAAAATATGCAGGGGAAGTTTCAGCAGGAGAGACTGTTGTCCATCAGATGGCGCTATCCTTAGGAAATGGGGAATCTGCTACCGATATAACTGTTGAAGTTTTGGGTTTTGGACAAGCTCCTAATAAACAATATATTGGTTTAAATTCTTCGGAAGATTTGAGTCCTTATTCTGCTCATGACTTTATAACTTTAGATAAAAAGACCTTTCACATCGAACCTGGAGAAAAAGTGCCTTTTACTGCTACAATAAAGCTTCCAGAAGACAGCGGTTCTGGGGGAAGATATGCGCTTCTTAATGTTTATACCAAACCTGAGAGAGGAGAAGCTCAGGTTGGAGTTTCTACTGCCGTAATGGTGCCTGTAATGCTTACAATTTCAGATACAGAACTTATTGAGACTGGAAAAATCACTAACCTTAGTGTCGGAGATGTAGTAGTAGGCCAGCCGATTATCGTCACTACATCTTTAGAAAATACAGGAAATCATCATTATTATTCTGCTTGGAACGAAATTACTGTTGAGAATGAAGCTGGAACTCTAGTTGCAAACTCTTCTACAAAACCTTCCATTTATGCAATCATCCCCACAAACTCGGTAAATTTCGAGACAAAAATCGAGCAGGCTCTTCCAGTCGGGACTTATACAGTACATTCAAAGATGAGACTTGAAGACGGGACTGTGCTTGATGAAAAAAGCACTACTTTTGAGGTTGAAAAGGAATATATACCCCCATTTAAGGAAGTAAGCCTACTGATTTCAGCAGGAGAAGAGGCTATTTTGAAAACGGATAACGACCGTTGTGCGATTCATTTCCCGCAGGGAGCAATTGTAAGTCGAGTTAAACTTACTTTGAAGCCTGGGGATCTAAAGAGGCTTGCTGAGGCTCCTGAAGCCTATGAGCTGGGCGTTACTTGCCTAGCTATCGAAGGGCTTCAGGGCTTACTTGCAAAAGACGCCCAGCTTAAGGTGCAATACCTTGAAGAAGATCTTAATATAGCCGGAGGCAACCCATCCAAGCTAAATCTGGCTTACTGGGATGGAGGCCTCCGGGAATGGGTCCTTGTCCCAACCGTGCTTGATGAAAAAAAGAGTACTTTGACTGCGAATACGAAGCGACTTGGAGATTGGGTCATAGTAGCTGGAGCTCCAGTAAGAGCTTCTGAAGAAACAAAGGCTTCGAAAGATGATTCAAAGCAGCAAATTCCCCAAGGGGGGATGGCTTCGTTTATTGCCTTGCTTGCAGCTGTTAAAATCTGCCTTTTCAGAAAGCAAAAACAGAATTAAAAAGCAATAAATCCAGGCCGTAAAAAGCAACAGTATTTTTATTTACGGCCTTATTTTATATTTAAAACAGCCCTTTTTCGGGGCTTCCTGATAATTTTTGAGCTGGGGGAGAAGATAATGAAAAGCAGGCGGTTTAAATTTCGGATCCTTATCTGTTTGCTTCTAGTTATTACTATTTTTTTTATGGTCTCAAGCCAGGAAGCCGCGGGTTTTGTGGGCAGGCCTTCCTCCTCTGCTACGCTGACTGCTACGGCAAAAGTGCTTATGCCTGAGCTTCCGACTGCGGTGCTTGACCTTTCCATGCCAGCTCAAAAAGAGATAAGTCCTGAATTATATTTTCCTCTTTGTGTTAAGGTCTGGGACTTTAATGGAAGAACGGATATTGAAGGGGCTTGTTATGTAGCCCGATTTTATAATGCAGGGCATGCTCAAGTTGGAGAGGATGTAGAACTTAAACTTCAGGTTTTAGAGGAAGAGGAAGAGGAAGCGGAATTGGAGTGTGCATCTAATTTCATAAGCTTCTCCGGAATAGCAAATCTTTCCGGCCAGGCCGAAGGTTGCTATTACGTTTACATCTACCGGGTCGGCTGTGGCTGCGAAGAAGATAAAGTTCTGCCTTTTGCGAGCAGCGGGGATACAAATATAAAAGAATGTTGCTCATGCCCCTGTCTTTCCTGTCTTTATCTATATGAAGATAAAGAAACCCTTATTCCTTATTCAGAGGATTTTCTCAGGCCAGGCTGTACTGCTGACTGGTGCTGTGGCTGTCTATGTACTGAACAAAGTATAAAAAATAGGATTTACCTTAAAAAAACTCCTCCAAAAAAGAGAGGAGGAAAAGGGTTTGGCTCTGCAAAGATAATTCCGGCTCCGGAAACTAAGAGCGTTTTTGGAGAGGAGGATCCTGAAAAAGGAGAGCTTATATCAGGGAAAGGAGAAGTCAGGACTTTGCTTGACGGCCAAAAGACCCTTTTGCTTTCTTTTCCAAAAGGAAACTGTTCCGTCTTAATCCCT
>JAQUFK010000077.1 GCA_028684695.1 Methanosarcinaceae archaeon
GTCACGTTCGCGGTGAAGCCGGCAAACGGTGGTTCAGGTGGGTCCTCCTGGCTGTAGATCCGGATCTCGTTGACCCATTTGGGAGAGGTGCCGGCGGCCGAAGGGTAGTCGCCGCCGTAACACCAGTATTCTTCGCTCCAGCACTCTTTCATGTCGATAAGCTCCCAGAAGATATAAAACATAAAGAAATCCAGGGACACAAACACGCCTATTACAGCGGCCTGCATGACCAAGATAAGCGCATAGAACCTGTTGGAAGCTTCTCTTTCCTCACTTCTAGAGTAGAGGATAAGCAAAGGCGTTACGATTGCGTTTAAGAGGATAAGAGGCAAGGAAATGCCATCAATTCCAACACTGTACTTAATCCCAAGGGAGGGAGTCCAGGAGATTGACTCAAAAAACTGCATTGCAGCAGAGCCGCTATCAAAGTTCAGATAGGCATAAAGGGTTAGGCCTAAGGTTGCAAGCGAGCCTGCAAAAGCAAGCGTTTCAGCTTGGTTTTTCGTTTTTGTCAAAAAGGTAGCAGCTGCAAAAATCAGCGGCACCAGGATGAGTAAGGATGCGACCGGCAGCATCAGAGCACCTCCGTTATCAACTTAATAAGTATAATCAGCAGGCTTACTCCTGCGACCACGACGGCTGCGTAGGTTTGCACAACCCCGGTCTGAAGCCGTTTTAGAGCTTCTCCGGCCGCAACCGTGACAATGCTTATTGATTCCACAATACTGTCAATAAGAACATCCACAAGCTGGGCAAAGAAGGCTACCACTCCATAAACGATGCCTATTGAAAAGAACTCGGTAAAGATTTCGTGCTGGTAGTAGCGCCTGTAGAGCAGTTTGTAGATCGGATTCTTTTCGGAGGCAAGAACTCCAAGATCCACGGCTTTTAGGTAATAGAGCACAAAGGAGATTCCAAAACCTATAAGGGCAACGAGGATCGGGAGCCAGAGAATAAAGGTAGGCTCAGCACTTGCGCTTTGGACAAGTTCATAGCCTCCAAGCACTGCAAGCCTGCCTAGGTCAAGATTCACAAAATTATTACTGAAAGTTTCTTCAAGGAACTGCATAAAGCCAGTCTGGGTCAGCCCTCCAAAAACCAAGGCAAAGACTGCAAGAATTGCAAGAGGGACAGTCATCGAAGCTGGAGATTCGTGTCCTCCGTAGTTGCTTCTTGGCTTGCCCGTGAAAGTCATAAAGATCAGCCTGAAGATATAGACCGAGGTCAAAAGGGCTGCTGCAATTGAAAAGCCGTAGGGAAGCCAGTTTCCGCTGTGTTCTCCAAAGAGATAAGCACTTTCGATAATTGCGTCTTTGGAAAAGAAGCCGCTAGTTCCTATTGAGGTTCCGGGAATGCCTATGCCTGCAAGAGCAAGGGCTGCTGCAGTCATGGTAATTGCAGTAATTGGCATTACCTTGGCAACGCCTCCAAGTTCCCGCATATCATGCGTGCCCACAGCATGGATCACACTTCCGGCACAGAGGAAGAGCAGAGCTTTGAAAAAGGCGTGGTTGACCAGATGGAAAAGAGAGATTCCAACGGCTTCCATTCCGATTGCTGCTCCTACCCCAAGCCCTAGCATCATATACCCAAGCTGGCTGATTGTGGAAAAGGCAAGCACACGCTTTATATCGTTCATCACAATGCCCATAGTAGCTGCAAAGAGGGCGGTAAAGCCACCTACGTAGGCAACAACGAGCAGGGAGTCAGGGGCTGCGAGGAACATTGGAAAAGTCCTTGCAACCAAATAAACCCCTGCAGTAACCATGGTTGCGGCATGGATAAGGGCTGAAACCGTTGTGGGACCTTCCATTGCATCAGGAAGCCACACATGGAGCGGAAACTGCCCAGATTTGCCTACCGCACCTCCAAAGAAGAGCAGCGTAATAATGGTAAGATGACTTACTTTTAGGCCGAAGAGATTAGCCTCTAAAGCAGCAAGTTGCGGGATGTAGGAGAAAATTTCATTGAAACGGAGCAGATAGCCTCCTTCGGGAATCCCTCCTGCAAGTTTCAGAAGGTCGGTTGTAAGAACAATTATTCCTGTAAGAAACATTACGTCTCCTACTCTTGTGGTCAAAAAAGCCTTTTTAGCTGCGGCTGCAGCTGAGGGTTTTTCAAACCAGAAACCAATCAAAAGATAAGAACAAAGCCCTACAAGTTCCCAGGAAACAAAAAGCTGAACGATGTTATCTGATAAAATCAAAGCCAGCATTGCAGCCGTAAAAAGGGAAGTTTCCGCAAAGTATCGAGGCTTTGCAGGATCGTGAGCCATGTAGCCTACCGCATAGATGTGGATTAAAAGGCTTACAAAGGAGACCATTGTGAGCATGACTGCCGCAAGCGGATCAATCAACACACCAAGGTTTAGCATTGCAAACCAGGGAATTGATTGGCTTACGACCTCTTCGGGGTTTGCAAGCAGCCCAAGAGTGATCAGAAGGGAAATTATAAAGGAGGCGGCAATGGAAAGTATCGGGATAATTGCCCCTCCTGAGGGCATTTTTTTGCCGAAGAAAAATGTAATTACAAACGCCAGCGCAGGAAGCACCGGAATTAAAAAGGCGAGGTTTTCCAGAGCCATTTTTACCACCTCAGAAGATTGAGCTCATCAAGGTTGATTTTTTCATGCATTTTGTAAATTGCCATGAATATCGCAAAGCCAATTGCCGCTTCTGCTGCCGCAAGGGCGATTGAGAAAAGGGCAAAAACTTGGCCATCCAGAGTGTCGGTATAGCTTGAAAAAGCCACCAGATTCAGGTTTGCGGAGTTGAGCATGAGTTCGATACACATGATAAGCCGGATTCCGCTTTTATGATACATTATGCCAAAAAGCCCAATTGAGAAAAGCAGGGCTGAAAGGCCAAGATAAAAACTTAAGGGAATCATTTGCTTTCCTCCCCTTTTGCCATATAAATTGCCCCAATCAGGGTTGCAAGCAGGACAAGGGACAAAACTTCAAAAGGCACCACGTAATGGGTGAAAATAAGCATTCCGATACCTTCGACGTTACTGGGATCTTCAAAGTTTTCCGGAAGTTCGGAGACGGTATTCCAAGAAGTTCCAAAAATCCCGAGTCCCAGGACCGCCAGAAAAAGAACGGCTATCCCAAAGGCTGCAAGCTTTTTAGTTTGCACGGGATCCCCCTCCGATTTCACGTTTGGTAAGCATTATGGCAAAGAGAATCAGCACGCCGATGGCTCCTATATAAACCAGTACTTGGACAACGCCTAAAAATTGGGCGTTTAGGAGAATGTAAAGGGCAGCTACGCCAAACATACACATAACAAGGGAAAGCCCAGCTCTTACGACGTCCTTTGCACTAACAACAAAAATTGCAAAGAAGACCGTTATTCCAGAAAGCAGTCCAAAAGCCGCCATTTCTAGAATAGGCCCAAGCGTATCGAGTATCATCTTTCATCACCGTCCTCAATGTCAATTTCCCTTGCCAGTTTGGCAGGGCTCATGAGCAGTTCTTCGTGCTTCCACTTGACAAGCCCTTTTGCATATTCTTTCCCACTGGAAAGAGCTCCTTTGGGACATTGATCAATGCAGAGCCCGCAGAAAAGACAATGCCCAATATCTATTTCCGGAAACCAGCGTTCTTTACTCTTCCCTGGAGCAATCGGAGCTTTTACGATCCGAATTGCATTGTTAGGACAGGTATTGGCACAGATTCCACAGCCAATGCACTTGCTTTTATCAAGAAGCTGAAGCCCTTTAAACCGGTCAGAAAGCTTGGTTTCAACTTCCGGATACAACCGGGTTACAGGGGGTTTTGTGATGTTTTTGAGGGCGTACTTAATATTTTTAAGAACCATGATTTCACGCTCCCAGGTAGAGCCCAAGCCCCACAGCCCATACAAGATTTATAAGGGAGAGAGGCAGGAGTCTTTTCCAGCTAAGGTCCACGACTTGATCAATTCTGTATCTTGGAACCGCCCATCTCAGCATAACAATGGTACAGAGTACAAGAGCAGTTTTGAGAAGCAGAAAACCAGTCGGAGCAATGAGGCCCAAAACAGCATGATCCGAGATAAAAGTAGGAACGTTCCAGCCTCCGAGGAAAAGCAGAGCCACAAGGAAAGAGCCTAAGATCATGTGGATATACTCGGCAAAGAAACCGAGTCCGAAACGCATGCCGCTATATTCGGTAACCCAACCTGCAACCAGTTCTTCTTCAGACTCGTTTTGGTCAAAAGGAAGCCTTCCCATATCAGCCATAAGGGCGATGAAGAAAACAATAGCCCCTAATGGCTGTAGGAAAATGTTCCAGTGAAGCCCTTGAGCTTGGGAAATTTCCACGATATTAAGAGAGCCTGTCATGACAACAACTGCGATCATGGAAATTCCAAGAGGCACTTCGTAGCCAACCATCCGGGCAAAGTTTCTAAAAGCCCCAAGCAAAGAGTATTTGTTGTTGGAGCCATAGGCCATCATGAAAATTCCAAAAATCGAAATTGCAGACATTGCCTCTATATAGAGGACACTTATATCCATCTCGGTTACCGCAAGAGGGTACTCAACTCCGTCTATGAAAACAGCTCCTACCGGAATTGCAACAAGCATAAGAAAAACTGAGCTCATCATGAAGATAGGAGCGTTTTTAAAGAGCAGTTTATCGGCGTTTCGGGGAATTATATCTTCTTTTGTAAAGAGCTTAATTGCATCGGCCACAAGCTGGAGCAAACCGAATTTTCCCACTCGAATGGGCCCATACCTTCGCTGAATATCTCCTGCAAGTTTACGTTCAATCCAGACTGCGCCCATCGCTCCAACAAAGATTGCTCCGATCAGCGCAAGCCCTAAAATACCCCGAAGAAAGGGGAAGAAAGGAACTAAGGATTCAGGAATTGCTATAATTGAGCTTTCTACCATTTGCGCTCACCTGTCCGCTTCACTTGTGCAGCCGTCCATGCTTCCAGAAATGGCCGCAACATCTGCAACCGTTGTTCCGATGATAAGAGGAGGCAGAGCCTGTAGAGTTGGGAAGAAAGGCCCTCGGACTTTTACCCTGTAAGGTTTGTCTGAGCCATCCGAGATCATGTACATTCCCATCTCCCCTCTTGGATCTTCGACCCTATGAAAGACTTCTCCAGCCGGAACACGCATTACAGGAGTTCTTCTCCCATAAGGAGTATTTTCCGGGAAAAGCGGGCCTGAAGGAATCTGATCTAGGCACTGCTCGAGAATATAGATACTTTCTCGAATCTCGTTAAGCCTAACCTGAATCCTTGCAAAAATATCCCCTGCAGTTTCTGTGCAGACCTTAAAGTCCAGGTCGTTATAAACCAGATATGGCTCAGCCTTTCTGATATCAAAATCAACTCCGGTTGCCCTGAGAGCTGGACCTGAGACTCCAAGCGCCTTTGCAGAATCTGCAGTTAGAGTTCCAACTCCTACAGTTCTTTCGCGGTAGATGGAATCCGTATGGAACATTTCTTCGTAATCATCAATAGTTTTCTTAAGGGAGTTTAGAACGGGGAGGGCTTTTTCCTTAAAACCTTCAGGAAGATCCTCTCGCACGCCTCCAAATCTTAAATAGGCATGCGTAATCCGGGCTCCTGTAACCATGTCAATTAGGCTGAGGATCTCTTCTCTTTCCTTGATCGTGTACATAAACATGGAAACGAAGCCTATAAATTCTCCAAATTCCCCCATTCCAAGCAGATGGCTCTGAATCCTTGTCAGTTCTCCCATTATGACCCTTATATATTGGGATCTTTCAGGAACTTCGATTCCTGCCAACTTTTCTACACAACCTACGAAGCATTCCTCGTTTGAAAGAGCCACAAGATAACAGATTCGATCAACGATTGTAATGCCTTGGAGATAGGTTCTGTTTTCCAAAATTTTTTCAATTCCTTTGTGAATGAAGCCTATTTCCAAATCAGCATCCACTACAGTTTCTCCTTTTAATTTCAGATTAAGTCTGAAAGGACCTGGCTGCATTGGGTGCTGAGGGCCAAGGTGTAAGATCATTTCATCTGATCCGACAAATTCTTCCATTTTTCTCCCTCACACAAGGTTTCTGGCGGTTTTGTTCGGAAACCCTTCGTAGTCTTTTCGCAAAGGCCACTCTCCAAGCATTTCCTCGGGAAGCAAAAGAGCCCTTAAGTCGGGATGGTTTTCGAACACTATTCCGTACAGTTCATAAGTTTCCCTTTCGTACCAGTTAGCATTCCAGTAAACCGGGACAACGGATTCAACTTTTGGATCGGCTCTGGAAAGCACGGCTTTGAGCATCAAAACTACAGGATGAGCATAAGAAGCGATATGATAGACAACTTCCATCTCGTTTCTTTTGGGGTAGTCGACTCCGGAAAGATTGGAAAGATGATCAAACTGTAGAGAATCCTTTAAAAATTGACAGACTTCCTTTGTCTTTGCCCAATCTACATAAGCCCAAATGCGAATTTCCGATTCAATTTCTGGTTTTGAAACCGCTTCAGGAAATTCTCGGGTCAGGGACTCAATAATTGTTTTAGCATCCATGATTTTTCCTCGAATTAGAAGAGCAGGGAAAGCTCAATATTCAGTCCCCCGATCCTTTTTGGCTTTGATTTTATTCTGAAGTTCCACAAAACCCTGAAGCATGGCCTCAGGCCTTGGGGGACAGCCTGGAACAAAAACATCGACCGGAAAAAGCTCTTCGATATTTTGAACCGTGCTGTATGATTCGTAAAAAGGGCCTCCACTGATCGAACAGTCTCCAAAACAGATCACCCATTTTGGAGCTGGCATCTGTTCCCAGAGCCTTTTTAAGGCCGGAAGGTACTTTTTGGTTACATACCCGCTAATGAGCATGACATCGGCCTGCCTAGGAGAGTTTCTTGGAATGATTCCAAAGCGGTCCGTATCATAGTGAGCACATCCCATGGCAATCATTTCTACCCCACAGCAACCCATGGGTTGAGTCATGAACCAGAGCGAGTTTTTTCGACCCCAATTAATCAGGTCCTGAGCTTTTGTTTTTTTGAGGAAGTTGCAGATCGCCCCGGAAGTGGTGGTAAGCACTCCCGGAATTGTGTCATTTGGAGCTTCCCCGAAAGCTCCGCTCCTTTTTTTCGACTTTACTTCACCCATGTAAGGGCCTCCTTCTTCCAGAGATAAAGATAACCGAAGAGCAGTATTAAAACAAAGATGAGCATCTCAAGGACTGCAACTGTGGTAATCCCATGTCCCTTGTAGACCGTAGCCCAGGGGTAGAGGAACAGCACTTCAATATCAAAGAGGACAAAAGCAATCGCATAGAGATAATACTCAACATTGAATTGGATCCTGGCAGTCCCGGTAGGAACCGAACCTGATTCGTATGTTGTGTATTTGTTTGCTGCCCTGCTTCTCGGACTCAGTTGCTTTACTAAAAACATTGTCATGGGCGGCATGAGCAGGCCCACAGCAAGGAAGATGGCAACCGGTATGTAGCTATCGATTATTCCAGCCATTATATCACCTGTAAAAGTGTAACAATCTGAAATTGCAGGAATGTAATAATCCTAAACTATACACATAATTTAACAAGTTGTAGAAACTCTGCAGGCCTGTTACAACCCGGGCATAAAGGTACATAATAATTCTAACCCCAAAACGGAGAAGCCGTTCTCCGAAACAAGATCGGAAACCCATTTTCAGGTAGAATTAATAGTGGGAAATTCGATGGAATTTTTAAGAGATAATTATAATCATTAATTATGACAAAGGATTATGATTAATAATTATAATTAATAAATAAGATTTTATTTTCCACTAATAATTCTGCAGATGATAGAGGACTTATATATAGGTATTTGCTAGATAATTAATAATATATAAATATTAAGTATAAATAATTGGAAAGCAAGCCCTACAGGAACTGCCCTGTGAAAAAACAGAACCAATCGACCGAATTTTCTCTAATTTTTAAAATGATAGAAAATATAAATATATTATTGATGAATCTCGGGAAAAGAATTATCTTTTGAAATATATATTAATTTAGTGATGGAACTGGCCCAGATTTAAAGAAATAAATATAGGGAATAATTATTTTAAAGACTATAAAAACCCACCGAATACTTTATTATTAATGGTGATAAAACGGCCTGAAAAATAAAGATTTTTTGGAGAAGAAATAAAAAAGGAAATTAAGCTTATAGAAACGAAAAGGCAATTGTTTCAAAAAAAGAGGAAGTCAATCAAGCTTCAGGCAAGGTAGCAAAAGAGGCAATCTTTCAGAAAAGTTTAGAAAAACAAGCAAGCCAATCAAGGTTCAAGCAAGGTAGCAAAAAGCCAAGCAAGCCCTTAAAAAAGCCAAGCTCTCCAAAAAACGGCCAAGCAGGAATTAATGCCTTCCTAAGAACCAATACATTATAATAATAAGTTTTCTGATAGAGAAGCAGGTGCAATCTTATGCGGGTAAATAAAAACTGTGTAGGCTGCGGGCAGTGCGCTGTCTTTTGCAAAAAAAATGCAATTGAAGTCCTGGGAAGAGCCAGGATCACGGATTCCTGTGTGGAATGCGGCCTCTGCGCCTCCTACTGCCCTGTAAAAGCTATTGAATTTGAGGTGTCAACATGAAAGCGGTGGTAATCGGAGCTGGGCTTGGAGGACTTTTGAGTGCAGCCGGACTTGCAAAAGCCGGATATGAAGTGGAAGTCTTTGAAAGCCTCCCGATTACGGGAGGCAGGTTCACAAACCTAGAATACGAAGGGTTTAAGCTTTCCACAGGAGCTCTCCATATGCTGCCTCATGGGCCTAAAGGCCCCCTTGCACAGCTGCTATCCAAAGTCGGAGCTGAGGTTAAAATTGTGCGTTCAGAGCCTCAGACAATACTGCGGGTCCCCTTAGAAAAAGAAGCTAAAGACTACAAAAAAGGTTTTTTGGACATTCCCTTTAATGATTTTACGACCAGACTATCCAGAAAAGATCGAATGAAAATTGCCTATCTAATAGTAAGTACTAGAAAAAACCGACCT
>JAQUFK010000078.1 GCA_028684695.1 Methanosarcinaceae archaeon
ACAGGTGAAATCCGAAATCAACGATGTTCGGATTGATACGGATTCCGTAGGAATTATGATTAAGGCCGATACCATAGGCTCTCTTGAAGCCCTTATCCATGAGTTTCAGAAAGAAGAGATTCCTATCCGGAAAGCCGAGGTTGGAGATATTTCTCATAGGGATGTTGTCGAGGCTTCCACGGTAGAAGATCCTCTTTATTCGGTCCTTGTCGGATTCAACGTAAAAATCCATGCGGATGCAAAGGAGTTGCTCCAAGACATTTCTGCCAAACACGTGAAAGTTTTCGTAAATGACGTCATCTATCGCCTGATCGAAGACTACCAGGAATATGTTAAGGTGCAGCAGGAATTGGCTGAGAAGAAAATCTTTGAGACGATTGTCAGGCCCGGAAAATTCAAAATCCTTCCCGGCTGTGTCTTCCGGCAGAGCAAACCCGCAGTTGTTGGAGTCCGGGTCATAGGAGGAGTGCTCAGGACAAATGTCGATGTCATGCTTGAAAACGGAAACGTTGTAGGCAAGATCAAAGGGCTACAGCTCGAAGGGGAAAACATTGCTGATGCCAGAGTAGGTAAGGAAGTTGCAATGTCAATTGAAGGCGTAACCGTGGGCAGGCAGGTCAAGGAAGAAGATGTGCTTTTCGTCAATATTCCGGAGAGGCATGCTAAGATCCTTGAGCATGAGATTTTCGATTCTCTTTCTGGAGATGAGAAGGAAACGCTTGAATCCTTCCTTGTGATTAAACGCAGGGAGAACCCTTTCTGGGCCAAGTAAATTTTTAAAGTCAGGGTAAAATGTGAAAAAACGGGAAAACGGTCAAAGCTAGGCGTGAAGGTAGAATGAGCCCCAGGTACGTATTAATTTTATAAGATAGTCGGAGGATTCACATGGCAAATTTTAAAGTTGTAGTTTCAGATCCAAAAGACGCGCTTGCCTACCAGCTTGATGTAAAGGAGGCTGAGGCAAACGCTCTTATCGGAAAATCAATCGGAGACGTTGTTGAAGGGACCCCTCTGGGTCTTCCTGGATACCAGATCAAAATCACCGGTGGCAGCGATGGTAGCGGTTTTGTAATGCGCCCGGACCTTCCAGGTCCCAAGCGAACAAGAATTCTGGTTGCAGAGGGTGTAGGCTATTTCCCAAAAAAAGAAGGACAGCGCAGAAGAAAGATGATGCGCGGTAGGGAAATTGCTACGGATATTGTCCAGATCAACGCCAAAATCGTTGAACATGGCGAAAAATCCGTAAAAGCTCTGCTTGGCCTCGAAACTGAAGAAAGCGAAGAAGCTGCCGAAGCCACAGCAGAATAAACATATAAGAGCATAGAAGGGTGATTTTTCTATCACTCTTTCTTATTTTTTAATCCAAAAAGTTTTTTAAGCTCTTAACTTTTCTTTTTTCCAAGAGGTTTTTTATATACTTTTAGGGTATTCAGAGCTATCGAATCCCAATTATATTTGGATTTCATAAGAGCGTGCCCTTTTTCTCCAGTACGATTTTTAGCAAGCCCTTCAAGCACATAATTAAGGCCCCAAGCAATTGATTTTGGATTTTTGTAAACAACGACTCCTGTCTTGAAATTGTCCACAAGAGCAACCGCATCAGTTACGAGCACGGGTTTTTTTGCATCCCAGGCTTCGAGTACAACTATCCCGAAGGGTTCGTTTCGGCTGGGCACACATACAAGCTCGCAGGCATTGAACCAATCAATTACGGTCTCATCAGGGGCATAGCCAAGAAAAGTGCAGGCTTTTGAAATCCCAAGTTTTCGAACCCTGGTTTCACAGGCTTCCCGGAGTTCTCCTTCTCCTATAAATACAAAATGGACCCTGCGTTTTTTCAGAACCCGGGCTGCGGCTTCCACAAGCAGATCCGGACCTTTCTGATAACTCATCCGCCCTGTAAAAAGCACTACCGGAACAGAGGGATTTATCCCAAACCTCTTTTTGACAGTTCCAGAATCAAGTTTTTTCCTGATTTTACCCATCCTTAATCCGTTAGGAATTTGTGTAACCTTCCAGTCGGGAATCGAGTAGATATGCTCTATTTCGTGTCTAAGAATCTCAGAAGTTGCAATCACCTCTGCAGCTTCATAGCCTCCAAGCCATTCTCGGTGTGAAATCTCCCGGGCTTCGTCCCATTCGCCATGCCGGTTTCCGTTTCGCCCCCATTCCGTACTGTGATAAGTTAGCACGAAAGGCAAACCGAACTGGGCTTTGGTCCTGCAAAGCAGGTTCACAGGATGCCAGTCATGCCCATGCAGAATATCAAAGTTTCCAAACCTTTCTCGAACTTCTAAAAAACGGCAGTACATGGCCTCACACATCCGGTTCATCTGCTCCACGATTCCTCCCGAATGGTCAAAAGTAATCTTATGATACCTGACTCCCCCGATTACTTCTTCCCCATTTTCATGATCCCGGGTAAAAAGGTGGACCTCTTGCCTCTTTGTTGCAAGAGCTTCTGACAATTCGGAGACGTGGGGGGAAATCCCCCCGACCCTGATAGAATACAGACTTTCCCATGCAAACATTCCGATACGAAGCTTTTTCATAAGCATTCATCATCCATAAGTGTTTCCATAAGTGTTAGAAGTACGAAGAGATCTGAAGTTGTACATTAAATCCGGGCTTTCGAACTCTTTCTTTGAAGGGGTTTTGCATGACAGTAGAGCTGAAAAGCTCCGAAATAAAAATAGGCTAGTTGAATAACTTAAAGGCAAGCGGGCTAAAAAGCTCTCAGCTATACATTTCCCTGACCTATTAGCTTTAAGATAAACCCCAAACAAGCTGTTGTCCCCAATCGAATCTTCGAATATTCTGCCAAAGACATTTTTTTATTAAGCCAATCCGAAAGCTTACAAGCTAAAAATTATATATATATGACCCCTCACATCCCGAATTTTATTCTCTTTTTTATGATAGATAAACATATCTATTAAATCCAATGAAAATATTTCCTAGTTTTTAAAGCCGATCCCTTTCTTATTTTTTCCTCAGGTAAGATGCTGCTTTCTCTGGAGAAACGCTGTTTATATATATCCCTGTATTCAGCTCAAAGCCTGCGGCCAGAGAAAGTCTAGGTAAAAGCCTGAGGGAAAGATGATATTCCGGTGCTTTTAAGATCTGGAAAAACAAGTTATAGGCTGGTCCTCCGAGTTTTTGCCTGTATTTTAAAACAAGAGCTCTTAGCAGAGTCCCAAGAGAAAAAAGAAGAGCATCTGAGCAAGCCTCAAGGCTCCACACATGTTTTTTTGGCAGGATCCAGACTTCAAACGGAACCTTTGAGCAGAAAGGAGCAAAGGCTATACAATCCCGATTTTTAAGGATAAGGCGCTCTGAGCGGCTTTCTTTTTCAAAAACGGAACAATAAGGGCAAAAATTCAGGTTTTGAATTTCCTGTATTTCTCTTTCAAGTAGGGGAGAAAGCAAAGGTAAGGCCAAGAGTTGGCTGTGAGCGTGCTCAAGCGAAGCTCCGGCGGCTTTTCCGTAATTTTTGAATAAAGATACCGAGCGGATTTTATCCTGCTCCAAGTAGTAAGCTACGCGATCTCTGTAAACTTGCATAAGCAGCCTGAGCTCTTTATCTGAAAAAGCCTCAAGCTCCTTTCCATGAACTGGGGATTCAACAATCACTTCATGAAACCCGAAGCCTGAAATTGCCAATTGAGTCAGGGCAAGCTCTGGAGATACAGGTGGAAATACGACGAGAGAACCCGATGGGAAAAGGGGTGCAGAAGAAGGAGATAAAGCCGGAAAAAGGTTTGGAAAACACCTTATCTCCCAGCCCTGCACTCGTTTAGCCTTCTCCTCAAAATAAAGAGTTCCGTTTTTATAGCCTGCCGAGGCTGGAGGAGTTTTAGCTTCGTTTCCAGCGCAAAAAACACAGGTTGAAACCTGCTTTTTTTGCTCTTCTTCTCTGGATACAAAGTCAGAAGGCCTTTTTCCCCTTTCCTCAGCTATAATGCAGTATTCGGAGAGAAAATAGTGCTTTCGGATTTCAGACATTTCAGGCAAACTCCTTAAATTTAGACCCAATTATATATTTCTGCTGCCTATGTCCCCAGCTCCTCCGCGGAACCTTTTTCCAGTCAGAAGTTCGTAGTACTGCTCCACAGGCTTTTTCCAATCCATATCTTTTGCCAGAAGATAAGCCTCCCTACAGAGTAATTTATACTTTACTCGATCGTCTACGAAATTGCGAATAAAATAACTCAGAGCCAGAGCATATTCAAGTACCGTTTCTGAATAAGAAAGATCAATATTATCGACTATTATCACTCCCCCAAGGCCTTCTATAAGAGACTCGTCCGTTTTGACTGCATCACTGAATCCGCAGACCCGGCTTACCACACAGGGAGTAATCTCTCTTCCCGCTTCAAGGCCTGTGAGCAGGAAGGGATCATAACGGGAAGGAAAGATTCCAGCACAGCAGCCTGCCATGAAATCCCCTACATCCATTTCAAGCCCTCCGTCTCGGGTTGAAAGGAGCTGAGGGTAAAGCAGCGCTCCTACATAAGGCTTTCCTCTAGCAAGCCTAGAGGCTTCCAGGCCTCGATCTTCTATCATCTTCTGAAGCAGAAGTTCGTTTCCCACAAGGATATTTCGGGGCAGATTTATGGGAAAATCTTCGGGAAGGTCGAATTTGGGGCCTTCAGCCGTTATAAGGAAGCAAAGAACCTTTACATCTTTTTCTAAGTGCCCTTCTTGAACGCTGTTTTTTATGATATGTTCAAGAGCTACAAGGGCGTCTAGCAGATCTGGATAACCTTTATTTTCCAGTTCAAGGCGGGAAATCGTAAAAATCGGGATTAATTTTTCTGGCTCAATTTTTTCTCCTCCGTAATGCCTGTACAATTTATCTGAGAGGAAAACCCGGATTTTTTCAAGGCAGGCTGCTTTGCGTTCCCAGTTGATTTTTTCTGATTTGATGGAAATTCCATTTCGGACAACAATTCCGTCAATTCCGTAAAAGAGACGAGCTTCCTGTCTGGTAGACTCTCCAACTGCTGTTACAAAATCCGCACAGGTAGCCAGGGCTTCAAGCGCTGCTAGATTTTTAGAAACTCCAAACGGCCAACTTCCATCATTTTTTCGTATTTTCCTAATAGCCTCGCTGCCTGCAGTTCGGCCAGGAAGTGTGGCATGAAAGGTTGCAACGGTATTTACGGGAATCCCTAGTTTTTTCAGTCTTGCAATTGAATAAAAGGTTCCGAATTCATGGCAATGTAGAGCAACTTTTGTGCAGGGAAGAGCTTTTTCTGGCAAAGCTAAAGAAGGAGAGCCAAGCAAAGGAGAATTAAGAGGGTTTTCAGGCTGGATTTTCCCCTCAAAGGCGATAAGAGCCCGGATAAATTCAGAGATTGCATAAGAAAGAGAAAGATAATGGGTATATTCGGCCCCGTTTCCCATGCGCTCGAATTTCATGGAATCGAGTCCCAGAAGTTCATAAGCTTCGGCTTTGACTTTGTTTTCAAGCGTAATTTCTGAATTTTTATATGTTGTTCGGACCCTTCCAAAGTTATCGGTCTGAAACATCAGATAGCCTATTTTAAGCTCTTCTACCTTTTTTTCTCCGGTAAAAACATTTATTCCTTCTTCATGGAGGATTTTTAAGGCTCTGGATACAATTTCATCTGGCTGGAAAGGCTCAAACTCTTCCAGATCGGAAATCCTATTTAGACCTTTATTCCAATCCGCTCCCCTGTACCCGTAGTACGGGCCCACAACCAAAATTTGAGAAATCGGACAAGGCTTATTTCCAGAATTTAAAAGGGTTGCAAGAGTCCGGGCTTCGGCATCGATTACGTTCCAGATTCCCCCCATCTTGTTTGAGGAAGGCCCTCCTTCTTCTCCAGCAAGAATAATATAATTTTTTTCAGAATAATTCTCGAAATTCAAAGCAAGCTGCTGTTTTGGATAGCTTTTAGAGCTCAAGACCACAATTTTTCCCTCCCCTCTTTAACTAATAAGAGCTTATCCTTAAAAAAGGTCTGGAAGGAGCAAAAATGTAAGCTTTTTAACTTTTTTCCTGTAAGGTTCAGGTAATTGATGAAAATTAGGAGACTATCAAGCCTCTGGCTCCATTTACAAAGGCTTATCAGAAGATCGTTTATGAGCTATTTATTAATTATGAAACAGGAGAAACTAAGGATGGATCTCAATATTTTAAACCATTAAGCGGGACAATTTTCAGTATGTTGAGCATCTTGAAAACAAGTTTGATAGAAAAATAGGGGTTTTAGAGAGAAAACACATTCAGGTTGAGGGGCTGGTTTACATTGGGAAGGAAACAAAGAATATTGAGGATTAGCCTTTAGATGTTACCAAGTCTTAAGTTTTCATTAATGAAGAAGAAATTAAACAAAAAATTTTGGCTTTAACTCCTAAAGAAGCCAGAAAAAAGGGAATTGAGCATAGAAGTACATTGAAAAGAATGAAAGATAGGAATTTGAGTTGTGGGAAAGTAAACTTTGACACTAAGGAGATGAGGAAAGTTGTTGATAATTTAGCTTGAATGACTTTGTAAGTTGGAAGAGTTTAGATATGTAGGAATTTAATAACCTTTGAAGGCGAAGTGTGAAATTAATCAAGAAACTTTGAATTTTCGTCTTCTTCAATCTGTTTTTGAACACTAACCGCTTTTATTCCTATTTCACCAACATAACTTTGCATTCCTTGTACAAACATAATATTTTCGAAATCTGTTTCTATATTTAGTAAACAAACATTAATTTGTGATAAAGAAATTGCTGTACCTCAAAAACACAACATGTATGAGTATGAAGCAATTCCCTAACTGAAAATCTGAAGTTATATTTGTACCATTCCTTACTTGAAGCACTCTTTAACGCAAAAAATCGAAGTAAGAACAAACACCATACCTATTCCAATGCTTATATAATAAGGAATATCTACGTTAAAAATAGGTATCCACCAATAAGGACTACCGAATGCCATCGCTTGAACGCCAATGTTTATAAAAAAACATTCCTATTGTGACACAAAAAGTGCCGATATAAAATACTCTAATTTTACTTTATAATCATTATTTGCCCCACTCATTTTACCACCAATTGTATATCACAGTATTTATTAACAATTATTATAAAAATAAACAGGAAGACGTAGCCTCAAGACTAACAGTTATCGGTGTGCCGCCTGAAGTAATATCAGAATCTGGAGAATATGTCAGTAAGCAATAGCAAGGGCATTGAAATCTACTTTGTTATAGATTCTTCGTAGGTTTGAATCCTCATTTGATAATGTGTCTTCACGATTTTGTGCTGCGCTCCATTGCCAATAATAATAATGTTCTCTTCCCAATTCATCGGTTGTATCAAGTTTATATAATGACACAAGATTGTCGGAACTTGCAAGTAAAACGCCGTTATCATTTCTATATTCGAGATTGTCTACCCATGTTCTTACATGATCTATGTTCTTCCTATTACTTGGATTCTGCCCTTTTATACTAACAGCTGGCTCTATCCCAAAAACTCCGGCGTCCCCATACTTCTGTTTCATATTTTCGATGTATACGTTTAATTCTTCTTCAGACAACCCCGGTGTGTCTGGCGTAATTATCTGCGTTGATACGACTACTGAATAACCCGGATTCAAACGGTTCGCCTGAAGACGATGTACTACTATCCACACAATTATCTTCGGAACAGGCTCCTGCAGTTGCTACAAAAACCATGCTAGCCATTAGAAGTGCCAGCAGTAACTTCTTTATTTCACATTTATTCTTTGTACTCATTTCCTTACCTTATTTCTTTACTCCAAAGGCAGAATCAAATAAACCTTAAGTATTTGTAAAGAGAACATAATTATTGCCTTTGGGCATATGGAGTTTAGTTGATTTTGAAAGGTTGTCTAAACTCCAATCTACCCTCAATCTTAACTTTCCTTTTTAAATAATGATGATTCATTAAATTACATAGACTTTTTTGGAGAAGTTGTGACATCAATAATTAAAATGTTCAATACATTGAATAAAAGCTTAGAAATAATTTAATTTCAAACAGAAAAAAACTCAACTTATTTATTAAACAGGCATTATAGAAATGGAGTTTTGTAAGTGCCTTTTAAAAAATCGGGTTGTGCGGCATTCTTACACTTGCGTTACATTTTTCCAAGATACATATATTCAAAAAAGTTAGTGCGAGGGGTGAGATTTGAACTCACGAACTCCTACGAGAATAGGCCCTGAACCTACCGCCTTTGGCCTCTGGGCAACCCTCGCACAATGTAGGATCTTACATTACAGCATCCCATAGTTGCATTCTTAATACTTAAAGATTCCCGTTGACTATCTAAATATAATATAAGTATCTTTCTAAAAAAAGAAAAGAAATAGAAGGGGAATTCAGGCCATCAATTTCAGGATGATTGCTTTATGGGCATGTAGCCGGTTTTCAGCTTCGTCAAAAACTACAGAATGGGGCCCTTCCATAACCTCGGCTGAGATTTCTTCGCCTCTGTGAGCTGGAAGACAATGTTCCACAATTACATCGGGTTTTGCAAGGCTTAAAAGTTCCATATTGACCTGATATCCGGCAAGATCCCGAAGCCGTTTTTCCTTTTCAGCTTCGTCTCCCATGGAAACCCAGACATCGGTATAAATAATATCCGCATCCTTTGCAGCCTCTTTTGGATCCTCGGTAATAGTAATCTTTCCACCCAGAGCCCGGGCTTTTTCAACAAAAGCCTTATCCGGTTTGTAGCCTTCAGGACAGGCCGCAGCAAATTCCATTCCCACAATGGCACAGCCTAACATTGCGGAATGGCAGACATTGTTTCCGTCTCCTACCCAGGCGAATTTTAGTCCCTCAAGCTTGCCTTTGTACTCTACAATGGTCATAAAATCCGCAATAATCTGGCAAGGATG
>JAQUFK010000079.1 GCA_028684695.1 Methanosarcinaceae archaeon
TTGCAGGCTTTTTTGGGAAGAACAATGCGTTTGATCAGAAGAACATACTAAGTTTTGAGCCTTCTGCTCTTTGTTGGGCTAAAGACCTTATCCTGCACTTTAAAAAGGAAGCTCGGGAGATTACTTTGCTTAGTTTTTAAAAAATTGCGAAACGAGCCGCAGTTAAAGCAAAAACTAAATCCAAAGTAGGAGCCTAAAAAAGCTTGCTAGCTTCCCAAAGTTTGGGTAATCAAAGTTCAGTTCAGGCCAAGGGCTTCTCTTAGTTCAGCTAGGCAGACGTCGCAGATATACGAGGTCCCTATCTGAGTGCATTCAAGCCTTTTTGCTCGGATTTTTTCTTCTTGCTTCGGGCTTTTAGGATAGCCCTCACAGTAGACTCCGCAGCGCAACTCACAATGAGCTCCGCAAAAAAGACATCTTGTCATAGTCTTCTTTTGGGACTTTAAGGCTCAAATAGCTATCTTTAAGGGGATATCTCCTAAAAAAAGAAGATAAGTGAGGGGAAATGGCGAAAACTATTTAAGCAATGGTACTTATGTTGACTTCGCTGTATTACGGCAAATCTATCCTTAATCAAACTCCGTAGCGGGGTGGGGTAGCTAGGAGATCCCGACGGGCTCATAACCCGTAGACCGATGGTTCGAATCCATCCCCCGCTATAAACTGTTTTTTTAAGTGAAAATTCCCGAATACAGGAATACAGGCATATCGACAAATTTTCCCTTTATACTCCGTAGCGGGGTGGGGTAGCTAGGAGATCCCGACGGGCTCATAACCCGTAGACCGATGGTTCGAATCCATCCCCCGCTATAAACTGTTTTTATAGTCTTTTTATTGGGTTTGCCCAAGTTCTTCTTAAATGTTTTAAACTGGGTTGCAAATGTTCCCTAATTCTTTGAGGTCTTTCTTATTTTATTGTATCTGAAGCAATTGAAGCATTGAAAAGTTTAATTAGAAGGATAACTTTCTTACACAGGATTAGACCGAAAATGCGTATTTAGACTTCCATGAACACTTTATTTCAAATTTATCTAAAAAACTTTAAAAGGACGATTCTCTCATGGTAATGGACAAACTTGGGGATTCTCTGCAGGGGGCGCTCAAAAAGCTTGTGCGCGCAGGCAGGCTTGACGAGCGCACCGTTAATGAAGTAATAAAGGACATTCAGAGGGCGCTTCTTCAGGCTGATGTTAATGTGAAGCTAGTTATGGGAATGTCCAAAAAGATCAAAGAGCGGGCCTTAAAGGAAGAACCCCCTGCAGGTATGAATCCAAGAGAGCATGTAATCCGCATCGTTTATCAGGAACTGATGGAAATTATCGGCAAAGGAGCCGATATCCAGCTCAAACCTCAGACCATTATGATGGTAGGCCTTCAGGGGAGCGGAAAAACCACAAGTACTGCCAAGCTCGCTCGTTTCTTCCAACGAAAAGGCTTAAAACCTGCGGTCATTGCAGCCGATACCTTCAGACCCGGGGCTTACAAGCAGCTAAAAACTCTTTCCGAAAAACTTAATGTGGCCTTTTATGGAGAAGAAGGAAATTCTGATGCGGTTGAAATAGTTCAAAATGGGCTTAAAGAACTTGAAAAGTATGATGTAAAAATTGTGGATACGGCAGGGCGCCATGCCCTTGAAGCTGATCTGATCGAGGAGATGGAAAATATCCATGCAATCGCAAATCCTGATCAGAAGTTTATGGTCCTAGATGCAGCAATAGGGCAGCAGGCAAGCCAGCAGGCTCATGCTTTTAACGATTCGGTAGGAATTACAGGAGTAATCATCACAAAACTTGACGGGACTGCAAAAGGAGGTGGGGCCCTTTCGGCTGTGGCTGAGACTAAGGCTCCAATTGCTTTTATAGGTCTAGGGGAAACTCCGGAAGATTTTGAGAAATTCGAAGCTGACAGGTTTATCTCAAGGCTTCTAGGAATGGGAGATCTCAAAAGCCTTATGGAAAAGGCCGAAGAGAGCCTGAGCGAAGAGGATGTGGATGTCGATGCCCTCATGCAGGGCCGCTTTACCCTCAAGGACATGTACAAACAGCTTGAGGCTATGAACAAGATGGGGCCCCTTAAACAGATCATGCAGATGCTGCCCATGGGTATGGCAGGTGGAATGAAAGTCTCAGATGAGATTCTTAAGGATACGGGGGATAAGCTCAAGAATTATCGAATTATCATGGACTCTATGACCGAAGCTGAATTGCTTGACCCAAAAGTCATAGGCGGCTCAAGGATTAAAAGAATTTCGAAAGGATCGGGCTGTTCTTCGGAAGAAATTCGGGAACTTTTAAAATATCACAAAACAATGCAGACAGCTCTGAAAGGTTTCAGAGGCGGAAAGTTCAATATTCAGAAACTAATGAAAAAGAAGTTAGGGATGTAAATCCCTTTTTTCTCACGTTTTTGCAGCTTTAAAAGCGTTCACAAACTTCAAAGAAGTTTTTAAATAGTTCTTCTCCTTTCTCGGTATGTGAGACTTCCGGATGCCATTGAACCCCGTATATGGGTTTTGTGGGATGCCGCATGGCTTCGATCTCGCAGATTTCGGAGCGAGCAAGCTGGAGAAAATCTTTGGGAAGGGTTAGGACTTCGTCGGCATGGGAGGCCCAAACCAAGGTTTTCGGAGCCATTCCTCTGAGAATCTCATCTTCTTCAAGGACTTCTACCTCGACTGCGGCATACCCTCCTTTTTGCCCGGTCCGGGTTTCTCCTCCATAGGCGCGCGCAATTGCCTGATGGCCGAGGCAGATTCCCAGAATGGGAAGGTCGATTTGCTTGACATAGTCAAAACAGAGCCCGGCCCGCTCCATATCAGGGCCTCCGCTGAGGATAAGCCCGTCTGGCTCCTCCAAAAGCAGAGCTTCAATCGGAGTAGTGTTTGGCACGATCTTTGCCTCCATGTCAAGGTCCCTAACAGCCCGGCGGATGAGGTGGCAAAACTGCCCGTAATTGTTTATAACAAGAATTTTCAGTTTTCTCATACTATTTCCGTATCCTGAATTTTTACTACTTAGTATTTTTTGAGCTTTAGAGTATGCTGTGTAAATTTCCTGAGGTTTTAGCTTCGTGATAGTTTACTTGCTTTACATCTATGCCGGTTTTTATCCTATTTTAATAAATCTTATTTTTTTATTTTATATTGTACGGTAGGGGAAGGTAAAGGCTAAAGCAAGGAAAAGTAAGGGAGTCGTTTTAATAAAAAATATAAATGAGTAGCTATGTAATTATACTCATTCAATTTTAAAAATTGAAATATTAATACCGAATCTGTGGGAGTATAATTAACCTTTGGAAATACTATTTAGCCTGACCTGAAAGGTGAATCTTATCAGATCTGGGTTACGAATATGAGGATTTGAGATAATGCGACTAAAATATGGATTAGATGATAGGCCTAAAGGGTTGGAAATGATTCTGTATGGGCTTCAGTGGTTTGTTGTAAGTATTCCGGCTCTGTTAATTATAGGAAAGTTAATAGCTACGATGCAGTATGGAAACCCGGTGCAGCAAATCACATATATTCAAAAACTTCTTTTTGTAACTTCTCTTGTCTTTATTCTTCAGCTCTTACGAGGGCATCGTTTGCCTCTGGTGCCAGGTCCTGCAACCGTTTTGTTAATAGGAATTATTGCCGCCCAGAGCAGTCGCCCTGAGTTCATTTCCTCTTCTATTTTTATTGGAGGCTTGTTATTAGCTTTGCTTGCCTTTTCCGGGCTTTTTACTCATGTGCAAAAGCTTTTTACGGCAAGAGTGGTTTCCGTGATTCTTATTCTTATAGCTTTTACCCTCTCTCCCGTAATTTTAAATATGATTTTTCCCCCTGAAGCAGGCCTGCCTCCTCTTTTCAATCTTTCTTTTGCCTTATTGCTAAGTCTTGGAATGTTTATTGCCAACAAATTGCTAAAAGGAGTTTGGAAGGCAACTGTTGTGGTTTTTGGAATTATTTTTGGAAGCCTTATTTACGAATTGTTTAGGCTTGGTTTTTCCTCTGTGCCTCAGTCTCCAGTTCCAGAACTTCCCTTTTTTGGGTTTTTCTTTGAGGACTTGGCTTTTAAACTAGCCTTTGAGCCTGGGATCCTTCTTTCTTTTCTCTTCTGCTATCTAGCTCTTTCAATTAATGATCTGGGTTCTATTCAATCAGTTGGAGGGATGTTAAATGCTTCTGGAATGGAAGAGCGGGTTCGAAATGGAGTGGGAGTTACAGGGCTTGGAAATGCCATGGCAGGGCTTTTTGGAGTTATAGGTCCTGTTAATTTTTCATTCAGTCCGGGCTTGATTACGGCCACTGGCTGCGCTTCTCGCTATGCTTTGTTGCCTGCAGGAATTGGGCTGCTTCTCTTATCTTTTTTCCCAAGCGTGGTAAGTATTATAAGCAGTATTCCCTCGGTTGTTATAGGAAGTATTTTAGCTTATTTGATGAGTGCCCAGATTGCTTCGGGGTTGCTCATGCTTTCGGAAAGAGGGGCTATAAAAGGCTTTAACGATGGTTTGATAGTTGGATTTCCCATCCTTATTGCAACGATTTTGGCTTTTGTTCCTTCCGAAATTCTAGAGACCTTTCCTGCTGTTTTGAGGCCAATTATAGGAAATGGGTTTGTGATGGGAGTTATTCTTGTAATTTTGCTTGAGCACCTGCTCTTAAAAGCTGGAGCTGAAGCTTAAGCAAGAAGAGTTGGCTCTGGGTTTGAGAGAGGATTTTGCTGGGAAATTCTAATTTCACTCCCTTTTTTTCCTTTCTTTTTTTTACAGAAAAAGTCTTTTTGGATATCATAAAAGATTTATATTCTAATTAAAAGAATTAATTATGGCTAAGCTTTTGCTTTGTTGGAAAAGAGAAAGGGGATGGGGCTATAGATGATTTCAGGGGTAAAAGTGGAGTCTTTTTACAGTAAGACTGGAAATCGAATAATAATTGAAATCGAAGTCCGGAATATTTGGCAAATCTATAATTCTTTTGATCCTTCCCCTTTTCCCGAAAAGGAACTTGAAATTTCTGCAGAGCAGTATATTTTCGATGCTGTTGAGGAACTCCCGTTTAAGACTCAGCTTGAGATGATTTTTCATCTTCCTTCCCACACTTGTCCACCTGAAGTTGAGTCTTCTCTTGCAAAAGCCGTAAAAAAACACTTTGCCTACAAGACAGCTCTTGCAAAAACCGAAATGAAAAGGCTCTTAACCCGTGGAAGATGGGATTTTTTGATAGGCTCTTTTTTTCTGACTGCTTGTATTGTTTTTTCAGAACTACTCTCTCGCTTTGAGCCGAACCTGACAACAACCCTTTTTTCCGAAGGTCTTTTGATTATTGGCTGGGTTGCAATGTGGCAGCCAGTTAACACTTTTTTATATGATTGGTGGCCTATTCGGAAACGCAGAAAAATTTATGAAAAAATTGTTGAAATGGATATTTTTGTTCGAAAAACTAGTTGAATCTGCAGCAATCAAATCATAACTGGGGTAGAATTGTATGGATAGTTTTTTATAATAAAACACTTCTTAAATAATCTCTTAAATGGTTCCTTGTAAATATCTCTTCCGGTTTTCTCAAAAACCAATTCAATTTTAAAAAACTTAATCTAGGTTAATTTGGTGATCTTAGTGGATGCATTAGTGGATGTAATTTTTTCCCCTTCCGATTTTTTCAAAAATATAAAAGACGAAACCAGTTCGACTTTAGCTTGGATTCAGGGGGCCTTTTTCATTCTGATTTTTGGGATTTTTTTAAAATTGATCCCAATTTTCTTTCCTTCAGAGGTTGCTTCAGCATCGTTTTTAGAAATTTTTGGATTTTTGATTTTGGTATTTATAGGAAACGTTATCGGATTTAGCATAACTTTTTTCCTTTTTGGAGGAGAAGGCCCTTTTATAGACACATTTAAAATCCTGGCTTATTCAACTGCTATTATTCCTTTAATTATTATCTCTCTATGCTTAATCTTCACTCAATTTTCCACTTTTGGCCTTTTATTTTTAGTTTGTGGCAGTCTATATTGGATCCATATTCTCATTCGAGGAGGGCAGTTTGTCCATAATTTAAATTATCTAAAATCTTTCCTTGCTGTACTTTTTGGAATAGGAATGTCAAAGTTATTCATGATTGGAATTTTAGTGTTTTTGGAATTTCTATATCTCTGTATAAATCTCTTTCTTGGAATTATATCAAATTTGTTTAGTCTTCTTTAAATTTGGTTCCCATTATTCAAAATTTTTATCTCATATCTCTTTTTTTATATGCCCTCTAAAAATGCATTTTTTTAATTAAAGTTTTAATTTAAGGGTACAAAAACTGAATAAAAAAAGCTAAGAGTTTTCTAGAATAAATCCATTCAAGAGAAGGTAAAAAGCTCTATTTAAAAAATCTTTTATTTAGCTAAATCCTGTCTTCTGTTCTTTTTTCTTAAATTTTAATGTGGAAAAAACATCATCTTTTTATAAAATGATAATATTCTTTATTTAATTACTTTTTTTGTTAGAAAGAGACAGGGATTTAAGCAATATAATATCACTATTTTAAGATAAAACAATAACATATCAGGGTTGGATAAAAAACAAATAGAGTTGAGCTATATATAGAAATAATGGAAGAAATACTTAATATAATAATTATAATTTTTTTGAATAATATAATCGACACAGCATTTACGATTTTTCAAATAGGTAATACAATCACATATTTAGTTAATAGTAATGCAATAGCAACTATTAGTGGGGGTGCTATAGCTGCTCTTACAGGATATTTTGTATCAAAAAAACAATATAAAGATCAAATTGAAATAAAATTAAAAATCATGGCCAGAAATTTTAATGACGATATTAAAAATATTGAATCAATAATAGAGCCTTTTGTAAAAACATATGAAGAGGAGGGTTCAAAGTTTATTATGACTGAAGAGAAGGCCTACACACTGATAATGGCCTGGTTTACCGATAAATATAAGATCACTCTCGATGTTCTTGAATTTATATATGATGAAAATTGTGCTTATTATAAATTTCAACAAGAAATCTCATATTTTGACGAAGAATGTTTTAACAACATTAATACTTTTTATAGGAACATGATTATTGCACAAAAATATTATCTACTATATTCAAAAGATCAGAGGGGTAATTACTTTTTAGAAAAAAAGTTACATTCATCTAACAACAGCATATAATACTGCCCAAAAACTGAAAAAGATATTAAAATGTCGATACTTAAAGGATTCATGAATAACTCTGAGGCTCTCCTGAACCCTTCCGAGGGCGCAGGATAAGACCACTGAACCTCTTTTTTAGGAGCCGGGCTTCTTTTAGGCTTCAATTACTATAAAACATAATGACATGCGGTCTCTTTTTAATATATCTTTATTTTACCCTCATATAACCAATTTGGAATTTCATAATTTCTAGCTAAAGGATGATTCATAAACAACAAACGAATTGTTCTTACAGAATTATAAGCTGAATTAATTAATTCATTTTGCATCTGAAAATATTTTTTGTCATAATTGTCTTCTTGTACTTTATGTGCCGGTTTTTGCCTTTCTTTTCTTATTCTTTTAATAGGACCGATTATTTTATCGATAGTATCTTCATCCATAAATATCTTTGACCTAAGCCATTCATCTAGCATTGATATAGTACCTTTTGTTTTGGTTTCTATTTTTCCATCTTTCCGTTCTGTTTCTATGGTAAGAAGAATGTCGTCATTAAAAAAGTTTTTATTAATATTCTCAGAAAGCATTTTATCTAACAGATGAACAAAATTATGGTAATTATTACGAGTAGGTCGGAGATAGCAAGTAAAATCTTTAGGCTTTGAATCTTTGTATGAATTTTTAAATAATGGCTGCCTATTTATTAGTTTTGAGATTTCATTGATATGATATATTTCTTCAAGGAAGGCTTTGTATATAGAAACATGAGTCGCAAAACCTCCCATTATATTTTTCGTGTAATCAGGTTCTACAAAACATTTGTCATTTCGCTGATATGTGAGCCATACTTGTTGATGTTCTGGAGAAAGCCTTGAAAGATATCTCAATAAACCAACAACAACTCGTTCATGTTCTTCTTTATATGTATATCCAATACCAAAATTTTCAAGTACAATTTTATCTTTTTTTGGCATCTCTTCAGATTTGTAATATTCATTTGTAATAGATATAGAACCACGATATTCATGATTCATTACTAAATAACGTGGATCTTGAAAATAGCTTTCCAAAACAGTTATATCAAAAAAATATGCTTTCAATTGAGGTTTTCCCAAAAATAGCAACTTAGAAAATGGGCGATCGTCATATTTTGAACTATCATATTCATTCGCCAGGATATTAGGCGAAGGATAAACACAAATTTCGGATAAAGATTCAGAGTTTAAATGATTTATTTGCTCATCAATTGGTAAATCTGGAAAACGTTTTATGTGAGGGTTTTCTGAAATACTTGAAAATGTAAGGGTTACTTTTTTTTCGTAAACCAATTTTGTTAATATTTCTTTTAATTCAAAGGGATTTAAATTTCCATTATCACTTAAATTTAAAGCAAGCACACCATTGAAATCTCTTGAATATATGAAATGTTCTGAAATCTGATTAAAAATATCTTTTTCCAAACCCATGAAATAGACTCCTAAATTTAATAGACATAGTATTTTTGTATACATCATATAAAAATAGACCCCTGATTAGATGTGAAGTAAATTTCATACTGCATAGGGATCTTTCAAATTGTTCAATGAGCTCAA
>JAQUFK010000080.1 GCA_028684695.1 Methanosarcinaceae archaeon
AACAATTGAATTCATCTTTTGCAGGGTTTCTACTTCTTCCATTAAATTTCCATATCTTTGGGAGAAGAGAACTTAAAGCCTCAAAATAGTTTCTTGAAGCCATTCCTTCCAGTCCCATAATTTGAGGCCTCATGCTTTCAAGCGATCCCTCAAGTTCTGTTAGTTTTATATAAAGCTCTTCAAGCCTGAAAATATAAACTTCAAGTTCCTCCTTAGTCTCAGGTCGATTTTTTTTAAGAGCTTTTAAGAATTGAGTCTGATTCTCCAATTTTCTCTCAATCCAGCCTTTAGCTAGTTCAAAACCTTCTGGTTTTTCTGAGATTTCAAGCTGTTTTCTGCGAATATATGTCGTACTTCCTAATTTTGAGTGCCAGACCCTTCCATAAGGGTTTCCAAAATTATCCAAAAAAATGATATCAATATTATTTTCCACCGCAAACTTGATGGCATCAGTTGTTATGGTAGCAGCTGTTGTAATCAAAATACTTTGCACTTTCTTTTCCGAAACTTCAAAAACTTTATCTTCATTCTTTACCAAAAAACAATTGTTTTTTTTCTTAAGATACGAGCCTCGGCTGTTTATTACAAGCTGCATTTTTTCACCGTTCCAAACCCGCGAGAAACAGATTTTCCAAGGCCAAAGTAATCCGGAAGCTTAAAATTTACCATAAATTTCCCATTAAATGTAGCAATCCGGACTCCTTTCATTCTACCTCTGCCTGCTTGCAATTGTGTTTCGCATTTAATTTGTCCGGGAACTGTATAACCTAAAGACTTCGACATAGAAAGAAGGTTTCCAATAAGGGTTCTTCTAAGAAGAGCCTCCTGTTTATCAGGGGTTATTTTTTTGTATCGATCCTTAAAATTTTCTTGGTTTAGGGCAAACCAAGGCGTTTCAAAGTTATAGGTATAATATTCTTCAGAAAGCCCCAATTCTTGTTCTGTTACGGAAGCTTTTCTTTCCAGAATTTCATATGTGTTTCCTGCCAATTCTAACTGGTCATATTTATTATAGATTTCTTGCAGGACTTCAACTCCCTCATTAATTCCAAGAACTAAAGGAATGCCTTTTAATATTTTATATTGAATTAGAGGGTATCGATAAAGAGTTTTATCACACTTATGTTGATGTAGCAGAATATATTCATTAAACTTCCTTGCAAAAAAGCCCCGCAACTTAGCGGCATCAACATCTACTTTTTTATTCGGGACAAGGGTCAAATTGAGGGTTTTTATTTTCATATTGCTCACAAAATCATGCTGGATTCTTTTTTTAAAGAGAAACCAGTTTCAAAATTATAATAATGGCTAATTTGTTCAAAAGGTATATATCCAAGATTTAAAGCCTCAAGCTCTTCACAAAAAAAGTCTTTTTTGGGTACGGAAATAATATATTCTTTAAACTCTTTCCTTATTTTTAAATATCGCGCTCTTTTTTCAAAAGGCTTTTTTAAAGCTTTTATTTTGAGAAATTCTTTCCAGATTTTAATCGCTGTTTCATCTAGTTCTACAAATACATCCAGTTTTTCATACCCAGTTTTATTCTCTATTAAGTGAAAATCTGAAGAAAGGCTCTTAAATTTAAGTCCATTAATTTTTGATAATAATTCAAGGGATTCGTCTTCACTCGAAGTGGCCTTAACTTTTCTAAAATACTTCTCATTCAAAGCCAGCAAATCTTTTTCATAGATTACGGATGGGCTTTCTTTAAAAACTTCTTTTGTTTTATCCGTGAGAAAACTTGAGTATACATATTGATGAAATTCTTTTCGTTCAGCCTTTAATAAAAAAAGTTTTACCTCCCCTCGCTTCTCCTTACTCGAATTTCTATTACATCGGCCTGCTACTTGATTAATTGAATCAATTGTTGAAAAATCCCTATACACAATATCAACATCTATATCAACGCCGGCCTCTATAAGCTGAGTGCTTACAATTATTTTCCTTTTCTTCGAAGCCTCTTTAATTTCCTTTATTCTTTCAAGCCTTACTTTAGGGATTATATTTGTAGATAGATACTGATAACTGCTATTTACAAGCTTTAGATCTTTTAAAGAGTTGTAGACCTTCAAAGAAGTCTTTATCGTGTTTAATACAACTAAAATATCTTTTTCCGGATTCTCAATCAGTTCTTTTTTGAGTAAAACCTCAAATTCCTCAAGAGGCATTGGAGTTAGATTTGTTTCTAGTTTTATGCGATCGAATTTTTTAAAATATTTCTCTTTATTTGCTACCAGTTCTGTAATTTCTTCCTTTTCAGGATCAAAAATAAGGGGTTGAGTTGCAGTCACAAAAATAAAGTAAGTATTTAAGTAAGCTGCAAACCCAGAGATTATCTGTTTTAAAACTAGCCAATATTTATGAGGAATCGACTGAACCTCATCAAGTATCACAATGGAATTTGCGATATTGTGAAACTTCCGCAGAGATCGGTTTTTATTGGAGATAATAGTGTGGAAAAATTGTACAAAAGTAGTAACAATGATTTCGGAATTCCAACCTTCTATTAAAAATAAACCTTTTAGACCTTCAAACTCTTCATCCTTCTGAGTTTTATAAAATATGTCCGTTAAATGGTGGTGTTTAAGGAGTAGATCCTCTGTAGGAATTTTCTGTTCAACTATCCTAAATATGTCTTCAAAAACAGCATAATTCTGATCTATTACGCTTAGAAAAGGTAATGAATAAATTATTTTAGAATTAATGCCTCTTTCCTTTTTTAATCGGGCCCTTAATTTTAGAGCAAAAGAAAAAGATGTAAGAGTTTTTCCTGTTCCAGTAGGCACATTTATTGAATATATCTTTTTATCAAGCTTTAATTTCTCAACCTTATCTATAACTTCCTCATATATCTCATTGCGAATTTGGTTTATACCGCTCTCATTTTTGCAAAAATCCTTTGCTTGTTTGTACTTATCCACAAGGTTTGGAGAAAGTCTGATTTCCTTTGTGCAAGTCTCAATTGCAGAAGCATCTATTTTATCAGAATTTATGAGAATTGAATAAAAAATCAGCGTTAGAAGATAATAACCAGTAGAAGTTTCTTTTTTTAAAAATCTTCGGAATTTCCTTCTACTTTTTAATAATTCAGTAGCTATTGAAGCTTCTTCTTTACAAAAAAAGTCTATCTCTGCAAAAATCTCAACCCTTCTCAATAATTGCCCATATATATCTTCAAGTTCTTTTTTATAGAGAGAGTTGATCTGAAGCTCAAGAATTTCTAGAATATCCTCTTCAACTAATACCCCAATTTCATCCTCAGCATCCATTAAATTTCCATGATGTCTTTTTACTGCCAAGTACCCTATTAGGGGAATATATCTGAGTTCTTTTTCTTTTTGTATACCATCAATATATTTTTTTAATATATAATAAGTAAAAAGAGCCGAAATCAGGCCGTGATGGGATTCTTTTTTGTTTTTTAAGCTTCTTTTTCTTTTTGGATCCGCCTCTAAAAGGTACTTTTGAAAATATCCAGTCCCTTTTCCAAAATCATGACAAATCCCTATAAGATAAGCTATCCTGGTAAAAGTTTTTCTTTCAAGCCCAATTTTTTCAAAGGATAATTTCTTTGTCTCACTGGTTGAAGCCGATTTATTTCCGACATTAAGCAGATGAGTATATAATATTTTATCTGGATGAGAATAAAGCTGGAAATCACATAAAGATGATTCCTTCTCCATTCTCAAGCCTCCAGAGATTGTTTACCCTCGCAAGAATAGGGTTTGCCTTTTTTTCAAACAAAACTTTTCCATATTCTATAACTTCCCTATCAGGAAGCATCTCTATTGGAATTGTCTCTGAAAAGTATTCTTTTCCATTTTCAAAATTAAGCTTTAGAAGTTCTTTTTCAGGGATAACAGAATTAACTTCGGTTTCTGATTCCGATATTTCCCTTTTAGCTTCCATTTCTCCTATAAATTCGTAATTTGCAATGTGTTCGCTCAATCCAAAACATAAGGTATAAATCGCTTTATGAGCTATTAATAACTGGTGAAGTTTATTATACAATTTAGCTGAAGTATGTGTAAAATAAATCCTATACTTCATATCTTTTAAGATTTCAAATCGGATCTGGGTTCTGTTTTTTATCTTGCTCATCATATAGGCACTTTTGGTGTCTATTAAATTTTCTGCAATTCTTGTTTTCTTAACAGGACTTTCGATTTTCACTGCAATCTTAGCCTCATTTTTTGAAAAGTATTTTAGATATTCCGCTTTATCAAGCCCTATTATTGCTCCAATCATCCCGGATATTGCGGTTCTTGGGGGAATAGAAAAAGTAAGGGGAGAGGTTGTAGTATAATGCTTTCGAAAATGTCCGAATTCTCCCCAAACATCGAAGACTAACACTTTCATGTATATCTCTCACAGTAGCAATTTTGCAGTCTTGATTCCGGCTTCATTAAGGCATTTTTCAAATTCTGCCTCTTCTCCCTTATAGATAAACTTAAGCGCCCTATCTGCGCAGAACTGAATATTCTCTATTTTTTCCTTTTCCTCAGTAAGGCTTTTAACAAGGGCTTGAAGCTCGATTTTTACCTGGGAGATATCCCGTATTTCTTCGTCAACAAGCTCTGATTTCAGCTTAATTAAATTATTAAGATCGCCGATGTGATAATTTCCTTCTTTGTAGTTTACTTTAAGCAAAAACCTTGGAACCTGTCCGACTTTTGACCTTGAAATCAGGTTTTTAGTTCCATTCCACATTCCATCAAGCAGTAAGGTTACATCCTCTTCTGAAAGTTTCGTATCTTTTGCAGCATTTTCATTGATAATTCCATAAAAATTAATCAGCGAGTACTGCAAAAAATCTTCTTCACGGAAGGTCTTTTGACTTGCACCCTTCTTTGAGGCAAAAGCTCCGGTTCCTCTAATATGTTTAACAAAAACTCTGTGCATTGATCTTCCGATTTTAAACTGCACAGGACCTGTATGGGTAATAGAACCAGTTTCTTTTTTGCTTTTGACTTTAAATTCAAGAGGAATAGTACTTCCAAAAAGCCGAACATCGATACACTTGTTTAAAATAGAGTTGTCTATATCTTTTTTTCCAGTGGCAAAATCGGGAAGTGGCTCCTTTTGAGTCAAAAAATCTTTAGCTCTTGTTTTTGCATCCTGAAGAGCTCCGTTTTCATCGGAGATCTCTTTTACAAATATTTCTTCATTTTTAAAATTATGAAGGTAATCTCTGATAGTTCTTTTAAGTCGGACATCAGTTACAAGATTTACCCCGGTTTCTTCGTCAATTCTCGGTTTGTTTTCGTCAAGAGGATCTCCATTTGGATTTCCGTCTTTAATATCATACAAAAATACAAGCTCTGACCTTCTGGTAATTTCAGTCATTTTTTATCTCCTTTTTCAGATTTTATTGGTTTCAGGTGATTTGACAGATTCATTCCAAGAACAAAATAGAAACTTATTTCATCGTTTGACATTTTCCAGCCTGAACCTGCTTGAATCATGTATTTAGCTATCAGAGATTCAAGTTCTCTATAATAATTGGAATTGTATTCTTCGAGTTTATTCTGTATTTCGGGTAGGAGTTTTTTTGCGTATCTTTCGTCAAGATTCAAGCCTCTCAGCTTTGTTCTAAAAGGGCTGCTTCCACGCTGGTATTTTTGAATATTTAACAGGTATTGAGCTAGTGTCCCTTCAAGAAAGAGAGCTTTTTTTGCATCCTTATTAAAAAAATCTTTAAATTCAGAAAAAATCAAATCTGCTTTCTTTTCATACCCAATAGTTTCATCTGGCCCAAAGTTACTGAGCAATTTTGATAAGTCTTTGGAATCCATATTTGTGCCTCCTTTGTAATTTCCAAGTAAAGCTAATTGATTCAAATAATCCAGCAGCTGAAAACCCAAAAAGAGAGAATATCTTAGTGTAGAATTACTGCTTCTGAAATCCTTTCGAAGCTTTAGCATAATATACTTTAATAAAAAAGCATAATCGATTGCTTTTCCTGTAAATATTCCGTTTGTAATCTCTAAAAAATAAGTATTCAAATTGGGATCATTGGATTTATTGGGAAAAAACCATCTTACATTCCCCAATGTAAATTTAACTGACTTTGTTTCGGCTTCACTAACATAGTAGTCTTTGAAGATCTTTCTCTTATCTACTATAGCTTTAGCATGGAAGAGTTTTCTTAACCTAGATGGCAAAACATCTTCGATATATAAAAGGATTCGATAGGCAGAGTTTGATTTTTCATAAAACTGGATATTCAAGTTCAGATAATTTCCTTGTTCACTTAAAATCTCAAGGATATCAGATTCATTATTCTGTAAAAAATTCCTGTACTCCTTATTAAATTTTAAATCTTTTTCCCTAAACTTTTCAAAAACTTCAAAAAGCTCTTCTTGTTCCTCCTTGCTTAATAATTTCTCAGTTAGGAACTTTGGAATAATTAAATACCGGAATCCGTAAAATCCAAAAGACATATACTTTTCTATATATTCCTTTCCTGAGATGATTTTCAAAGCACAATCTAAGCAAACAGGATTATTTTTCCAAGCTTTACTTTGCTCAAAACCCCCACTAACAAATCCACATTTATCTACTGTATAAAATTCATATGGAGTTACAAAGCCATATACCTCAGCTTTCTTTTTACATATAGTACAGAGCTTGTCAGCTTCCTTTGAGGTGATTCCATATTTTTTGTAAAACTTTGAGGCCCCATTATCCTTCAATATCTTTTTAAAGACTTGAAAATCCCCTATGTATTTACTGCCATCAGGAGTTTCAAATAATAAGGTCAAGATTGAATTTTCTTTTGAATCAATGTGATTTATCTTGTCCTTCAGCTCTGAAAGGATTGCCTCTTTATTTTCCTTTATGCATCTCAAAAGGCTTTTTAAAAAGCGAACTTCCTCCTCTTCAAGTAAGGCTTCTGTATTTTTCAAAGGTTTTGTGAACCAGCTCTCTATTTTTTTATTAAATGTTTTTTCGACTTCAGTAATTCTTGTTGTGGGTGTGAGATCTGGGCCATTCGAGGACCCTCTTTTATAGAGATAACGTGATATTTTTTCCTTTGAATATTCCTGGTGTTCAATCCCTCGATATTCAAAATTCTTTTCAATAATTTCAAATTTGAGCCCAAATATATGTTTATAGCTTTCATTACTTGCAGGATTCTCAACTAGAATTCCTACAATATCATTGAGATCTGTGTTTTCTTTTTCAAGCGCGTATTCGCCAATTTCCTTCATCGCTTCTATCACATAGATTACTCCCTAACACAGCAAATTTCTTATATTTTATAGAATGTTTTTTATATATAAAGGTTATGTTTTATTCCTAATCTATTTCTCTTTATTTATTTTTTGAAATTTAGGCTTTCTCTGAAAATCAAGATTCCAACCGTTTTTTTCAAAATACCCAAAAAGAAAAAGAGAAAGAAAGTTGACCTTTATAAGAAAGTATTTATTCCTTAGTTTTACTATACGGATATAATTCTTAAATTAAAACAAGTTTTATTGATTTAGCAACCCTCAGAATTCAATTATTAGAATTCAATTATTTTCTTCCAACTTTCAAAACAGTTTTTAATAAATGCATAATACCTTCAGATAAGCTTTCATCAAAATGGGTGATAAAATGGACACAAAACGCATCTTGATTCTGGGAACTTCTTCGCATGCCGGAAAGAGTTCGGTAGTAACCGCCCTTTGCAGGCTTCTTTCCAAAAAGTATAGGGTCGCACCTTTCAAGGCCCAGAATATGAGTCTGAATTCTTGGATCACAAAAGATGGAAAAGAAATAGGAATCGCCCAGGCAATTCAGGCAAAAGCAGCAGGAGTTGAGCCCTCTGCTGAGATGAATCCTGTTCTTCTAAAGCCCAAAGGAGACCGGGTCTCTCAAGTAATCGTGCTTGGAGAGCCTTATGCCGATAAAAGTGCGGGGCAATACTATGACTCTATTGAAGAGATGAACGCAATTGTCTTAAAAGCTTTTCAGAAATTAGCCGAAACCCATGAGATCATAGTCATGGAAGGGGCTGGAGGGGCTGCTGAGATCAACCTTTACGAACGAGACATCGTAAACATAGGAGCTGCAAGACTTACCAAAGCTCCGATTGTTATTGTCGGAGACATTGAAAGAGGGGGAGTCTTTGCAAGCCTTTATGGCACAGTCGAGCTTCTGCCCGCAGATGTTCGAAAAAACGTTAAAGGCTTTATCATAAACAAGTTTAGAGGGGACGAGAAAATCCTGGAGCCTGGGCTTAGGGAGCTTGAAGAAAGGACCGGAATTCCAGTCCTTGGCGTCCTTCCCTACTTTAAAATGAACCTCCCCTCCGAAGATTCAGTCTCTCTTGAGGACAAGCCTGAAAATCGGGAAGGTAAAGCAATCGAGATTGCGGTAATCAAACTTTCCAGAATTTCAAACTTTACGGATTTTGAGCCTCTTGAGGAATTAGCGTATGTACGGTACGTCGAACTTGACGAAAAACTTGGAAACCCGGACCTAATCATAATTCCAGGCACGAAAAACACAATCGAGGACCTCAAAGATCTAAAAGCCAGTGGCATGGCAGAAAAAATTATCCCGTTTAAGCACAAAATCCCGATTTTTGGAATCTGCGGAGGCTACCAGATGCTTGGAAAGTCCATTTATGATTCCGGTATAGAGGGAGGAAGGGAAGCTGAGTTTGAAGGGCTTGGCCTGCTGGATATCCGGACAAAGTTTGGCGGATACGA